>CAZVUF010000070.1:0-11350 GCA_964629355.1 uncultured Pirellulales bacterium
GAACAAGGTCTGCATAGCCGGCGTTTGTGAGAATAATTATGTTTCTGGCGTCAAAAATCGGTGAGAGGCGTTCAAAACATCGACCAAGAAGTGTTTGCCCGTCAAGGAGTTTTAAAACCTGTTTGGGGCGTTTTTCCCGGCTGAGAGGCCATAATCTTTTGCCCATCCCCCCTGCCATTATAACCGCATAATTCATTAACTGATTCCCTCAAATATTGACAATATAGTATTAGAAAGTATCAGACTAAGTATTCTTCGTCAACTTTGGTTGTGGTTTTAATTTCCTGTGCGAACTGTTCATATGTCATTTCAACACGTTCACAATAGCCAGTTTTACCCATCAGAGCAAACGTGGCTTCTTTACCTAATTCAACAGCAGGCTGGTCGTATGGATTGATTCCAAACAAAGCCCCTGCCAAGGAAGTAGTTACTTCGTACAAATAAATAAACTGCCCTACCGTATATTCATTTACTCCAGGGAAAATAATAGTCAGACAGGGGCGCTTACTCTGCAACAGGGCATACTCAGTAGCCCTTTTCTCATTGTTTAGTAATATACTTAATTTTTTGCCGGCAAGATAATTGAGTTCAGGAGCACAATCAGGAGCCGGGCCAATTTTAACGTCTTTGTCAAAATTATTGACCTGTAAAAATGTGAAAAGTTTATCGTTAGGTCCTTCACGATACAATTGTATCTGGCTGTGCTGGTCCGTAACTCCCAAAGCCTTAACAGGTGTCG
Source organism: uncultured Pirellulales bacterium (assembly GCA_964629355.1). Classification (GTDB taxonomy): domain Bacteria; phylum Planctomycetota; class Phycisphaerae; order Sedimentisphaerales; family Anaerobacaceae; genus CAZVUF01. Next base: position 740 of record CAZVUF010000070.1, read on the forward strand.
GACCAATATGGACTTCATTACCTTTCAGGTCTTCTGCCTTTCCAAGACTTTCGGCCCAGAGTTGTCTATACCAATCGGCTAAGTCCTTGAGGTGATAGCTATACGGCATCATTACGGAAATCTTTTTGCCGTGGTTATAATAGTGGTAATTTATCGCTGCATTAATTGCTGCTGGATTGCTGTAAAAATCTTCATTACTAACTCTGGTGTCCATATCTATGGCGCCGGCTAAAAGTAGGTCGATGTCAATTCCACACATAGCAGCACTGAATAGGCCGACCGCACTTAAAACACTAAATCTACCACCAACACCATCAGGAACTTCAAGATTTCTAAAGCCAAGATCGCGTGTGATTTCATGTAGGGTACCTTTTCCGGCGTCTGTCGTTGTCACTATCTGATTTCTTAGACCATTAGCTCCGAGTCTATCTAAAAGCATTTCACGAATGATTAAAAATTGAGCCGCGGTTTCAGAAGTTTGGCCGGATTTACTGATTACATTAAAAGTAGTCCTGTCAAGTTTATCACCAATCCAATCCAGAAAGGAAGAGAACTGGACAGGGTCAACGTTGTCGAAAACAAACAAACGAGGGCCTCGGCATTGTCGGTTATCTATATTATAAAGATATGGATTTAGAGCGGTTTGTAATGCTATATTACCCAAGGCTGAGCCGCCGATGCCGAGCACAACGAGATTTTCGCAATTGTCTTTTATTTCTGCGGTTAATTTTTTTACTTGCTGAGAAATTTCAGTCTTGAAAGGAAGATCTCGATAAGGTGTTTTTCCCTCTTTTCTTTCTTTGTTTAACTGTGAAATTAAAGGCTTGGTTTTTTTAGCAAGGTCTTCGAGCTGCATTTCTGTTATTTTGTGTCCTTCACCCAGCTCATCGATAGTCACGTTCTTGTAGTAAAGATTTATTTGAGGTTTTGCCATATTATTGATTCCTTCTTATATTATCGAAAGGTTGGCGTATTTTACCATCAGTGACTTTGTCTGACCATTACCAAATTTAACTACAACCACGCTGTTCTCACCCATATCAATAAATTCCTGAACCCTGCCCTTTCCGAAAGTCTTGTGCCGTACAAGATTACCTGCAGAAAAAGCCCGCATAGAATTATGGATTCCCGCCTGCGCGTCAATGACAGGGTGCAACGAGGAATGGGAGCTATCAGATTCAGAGAAATCGATTCCAAGTTCAAAAAGAAACGGCGATGGAATCGTTCGCAGCATTTGTCCTCGTATAGTTCGGTACCGCGCAGAGCTGACATGCAAGCCTACCTTGGCGCGGGTTATGCCAACGAAAAAAAGTCGCCGTTCTTCTTCCAAATCGTCCTTGTCATCTTTTTTGTTTAATCTTTCGTGCGGCAATAAACCCTCCTCCAGGCCGACGATAAAAACATTCTCAAATTCCAGCCCCTTTGCAGCATGTAAAGTCATCAGAGCAACACGTTCGCTGCTGGTATCATAAGCATCGACATCACTAAAAAGCGAAATCTGCTGAAGATAATCTAATAGGAGCAGTTCGTGGACCGACCCAACTATTTGTTCATCATATTGAGCGGCGCCGCTTATGAGTTCGTTGATGTTTTCCAGTGCACTTTCGACTTCAACGCCAGCAGCTTGGAGGGACTCAGCCAGTCCAGATTCGACAAAGACACGTTGTATGAGCGGTGCGACTTTACCGGTCAAATCTATCCTGAATCGCTCTATCATATTGACAAAAGCAGCGAGTTTGGCTTTTGCGGCATTAGACAGAGAATCAATATCCTCTGCGCGTTTTAAGGCCTCAAAAAGGGTAACATTATTGCGAGCGGCATAAGCACGGACTTTATCTATCGTAGTTTTTCCGATGCCACGAGAAGGAGTATTTATGATGCGTAGTAATGCAATCTCATCGTCGGGGTTGACAAGGATTTTCAGATAAGCAAGCACATCTTTGATTTCCTTTCTGTGATAGAATTCAACGCCCCGCACAATTTGATAAGGTATTTCATTTTGTATAAACGCCTCTTCAAGCACTCGGCTCATGGCGTTAATACGATAGAATACTGCTATATCTTTTAGAGATGCGCCTTCGTCAACTAACTGCTTTACCTGCTGAGCAATAGCCTGTGCTTCTTCTTTTTCGTCCTCGAAGCAGCTTATGACAACCTTAGCAACTGGAGGCCTTATGGGAATGAGTGTCTTGGGTTTCCTATTCTGATTATTTACAATCAACTTATCAGCTATTTTAAGTATTTCAGGTCTGCTACGAAAATTTTCCTCAAGTTTCACTATGATAGCATCAGGCCAGTCTTTCTCAAAGTCCAATATATTACGAATGTCTGCTCCACGCCAACGGTAGATGGACTGGTCGGGGTCGCCGGCTGCACAAATATTATTATGCTGTGATGCGAGAGCTTTGGCTATTTTATACTGGGCGTGATTGGTGTCCTGATATTCATCGATGAGCAGGAACTTGAAACGATTTCCAAGCTCGCTGCAAACATCAGGAAAATTCTGAAGCAAAAAAGCAGTTTTCATCAACAAATCATCAAAATCCAGTGCATTGTGCTCAGCCAGGATTCGCTGGTAGTATGCATATATTTTCGCTATTGTTTCAGTCCTAAAATTGTCCGCCTGAGCCTTGAAAAAATCCACGTCCATAAGATTGTTCTTTAGCTTGGAGATATGTTCGAGCACTCGAGCAGGTGGGAAATTAGTCGCGTCAAGTTCACAATCCTTAACAGCCTGTTTAATGCACCTGCTCTGGTCGGACTCGTCATAAATACTAAAGCTTGGTTTTATGCCCGCTCTATCAGCGTACTGACGAAGGATTCTGACGCATAAAGAGTGAAAGGTGCTGATATGTGCACCTGCAGAAGCGCCAAGCGCAATAGCTCTCTGTTTCATCTCATTGGCAGCTTTGTTGGTGAAAGTTATTGCGCAAATGTTATATGGCTTAATACCTGAATCTATAAGGGCTGCGATTCGATATGTAATGACACGGGTTTTGCCGCTGCCGGGTCCTGCAATAACAAGCAAAGGACCTTCGGTGTGGAAGACAGCCTTTTGTTGCGAGGGTGTAAGTTCTTGTGAAAAGGTATTGCGCATGAAAGATACCATACAAACACCGCCTAAAAGCGGATTCACTCTGCCATTTCTGCTTTTTTCCGTAGTTGTTCTACATACTGTTCGAATTCTCTATAAAGCTCGGGTCTTTCGATTTTTATACGGCCGAGTAAATTTAGTCTTAAGTTAGGCGGATACTGTTCGTCATTGAGAAAATCCAGAAGTGCAAGGTATCTTAATACAGGTAACTTGGCAAGGTCAACTCTATATTCATCAGGATATTCTTGCTGGTAACGCTCCCAAACTTCCTGGGCTAATTTTTCACTGCCGGATGCAGCATCGTCATCCCGTAACGCATATCTGAAGTAGCTTTCCCGAAGAAGTGCTACTATCTGTTCCTGGGCATCAAATATACCAAGGCCTTCAAGCTCTTCGCGGAAACGATTCCTGGCGAAAACAGCCAGAGGAACTTTGAATTCCTCAAGAGGATAGAGTTTTCTCAATTGGCTATAGATTTTTTGTGCCTCAGATATATGGCCTGTCTGATAGAATAAAAAAATGGCATTTTTGAGCATATTCCGATGGCCGTCCTGTAATGATTTATAGGAGCCTTCATCGTCTGGCCTTTTGTGTTTTTCGAGCACTGCCAGCATAGCCTCGTTGTATGGCTGAAACATTCTCAAATCCGGCCGAAGATATATCGTCTTTTCTACTCGTTGCTCTGCTTGTTCAGAGGAATCCTCCGATGTTACAATCGGTACATCATAAAGGAATATTTTCCCATAGCGGAAAAGATTTTGCAGACTATGTACGACAATGCGGTCTGTATTAGTCTCCACTATAGAGATTTCTCGGTTTTCTTCCTTGGCCACTTCTTTTAGACCTTTGACGCCCCAGTAGATGGCATGACTGTCGGGGTGTCGCCAATCCAAAGGTAAGTGTTTATTGGGGTCGCTAAAGTCAATGGGGCCGTATGTTTTATTCAACTGTTGCATTAAAACCGGATCGAGCTTCAAGGTGTTGCGTAAGTAGTATGCCTTGGCAAAAATATCAAACTTTTCAAGGGCCGGTGTTCCTCTGAATTTATCTATTGTTTCAATTGCCGAAGGTTTGAAGCGTTTGGGATTTTGCCTTAAGGCTAAGTAATTATCCACAAATTTGCCGGCATCAGCATCAGTAAATACATCTTCAGCGGCTCTAAGAGCTGCAATTAACTCGGCTACGTCTTTGTTCTCTATGATTTGCTGCCATTTAGTTGGGGTCTTAGTAAGTGCCTCGAAATACTCATTATCTGCAGGGCCGAGCAGCGGCTCCATAGTCAGAGCTAATTGCACTTTATAATATTTATGAGCATCATCTGTTACGCCGCCTATTTTGTGCTGAAATATTCTGGCAAGCTCGCGATATAGCTCGATACTCTTGGGATTTAGTGAGATACCCTGGTCTCGAAGCAATTCATAGCCGTTTTTGACCCAGCGCCATCGCTGGTCCGGCTGAGTGGCGGGTATAGCCACAGAAATATTATAGGCCATGTTCCAGGCTTGGAACTCCCAGACCGCTGCGAAGCGAGGCTGTAAAATGGTTATCCACTCAGCAAGCTGTCGAGCGTCGAAGAACTGACCTTGTTCTTTCAAGTTATCCGCTCTTATCCACAGTGCATCTACGACGAGGCCGCGAAAAGCCCCCATAGCAACAGTTGCAAAAGCCAAAGAAGGTGGAGCATTTTCCAAAGGCTCATTAATTATCAGCTTCATTTCCGCTCGTTGGGAGTTTATATAATCTAAGCGCATGCCGGCGATGGTAAGCAAAACAACCGCAAGAACGATGCAAACGAACAGAACTATTGCGTCATGTAAACGCATAAAATCGACAAACCTTCCGCTATATTATAATCTTCGCGATTTCCTTGAAACTGAAAATCAGTAGCGCTATGAGCAAAAGTAATAATGATTTAATAAAAACCATAATGACGGCGGCTTTAGCCACTAAAATCCAGCTTATGAACTGTGCCGGTACCAGGAATTTTGTAGGATTAAATTTATCAAATTGCGGCAGGAGCTGAATGACAGGCTTAATAGTGTAAGAATAGACACCACTTAAATTTTGGCCGAGAAAGTTGAACGATTCGATAACAAAATTGCTGAAGGTAGCAGTAAAGAAAATCACAAGACAAAATAGTATTGCCACCGGAAAAGATAGAAAACTCGATCCTAATATTCCTAAGCAGGCGAGAAAGATCAAACGAAATAAAATCAGAAGTACAGCTCTAATAAAATTGCCACTGAAGGTATCCGCCTTATAGAGCACTTCCAGGCCGTCTTCAAGTGGAAAAATAACAACCGTATTGTTTAAGGGGTGGTTTACAAATGCTACACACAGGCGGCCGTTGGCTGGAACCACACTCGCAGGAACTTCTATTTCATGAGTTGTTCGAATAGAATATTTGTGGACCTCATCATAGATTGGGGTGTCGATCTTCTCGCCATATCGAATGTATTGATAGTCCCCAACTATCCACCTGCCGATAATTTGCGAATCGGGAGGAGTTACTGCAACGTCATATTTGAATTTTATGAACAAGCTATCATTAGGGTCAAGGGGCTTAACATCAGTAAACACCAGTGGTAACATATAACCCGGAGAAACAGCACGCCTTTCGAGTTTTCTTACACTGGTAAGCTGGGAGATAATCTCGCTATAAGACATATCTTCAGGTAACTGGTTAGCGTCCTTGAGCCTGTGGTAGACTTCCTTGACCTCTTTGCTGACATCGAGTTCCGGCGGGGTTATGCTGGCCCTTGCGGTATAAAACTCGTTTTTAACAACGGCACGTTCAGTTTCTGTTGGATTATAAAACCTGGGCATGAAAACAGTGATGCTATATATTATGGCCGAAAAGAGAACGAGCAACATTACATTCAATAATATTACGCCGAGCAGCTTACCTACAAGCAGTTGATAACGTCGTATAGGCTTGGTAATAACGGTATATATCTGTCTCTGTTTTAAATCACTTGTTATCGAATACACCGAAACTATTATGGTAAGCAGACAAAGCAAAATACTTGTTAGTGACAAACCATAGCTGACGAATGTCTGGAGCCTGCCCTTCAATGTGCCGTCGCCGGTCATTGAAACACCCATAACTGGAAGCAGGATAAGCAGCAAAATGACAAAAGCGGCGGCAATTTTCATCCGCAGGGCTTGCCTTATAGTATTTATAGCAACAGCCCAGATGCTACGCATCGCTTGCATCTCCTGTATTAGATTTATTTCTCTCGCTTTGCTCTCTATGCTCATCCTGCTCGACAGAGCGCCTTGTTAGCTGGTCTAAAATGCTTTTTTTGATGTGCTCCTTTTCAGAGGTTTTAGGTTGGACCGGCTCAGTTTTTACTTTCTCATTCTGAGTGACCGGTTTAGGTGGAGTTGGTTCAGTAGATTCAGTTAATCTGCTCAACAACTCTTTATCAGGCTTGGACCCAGAGATTTGAGTGGGTACGACATACTTGGTTTTTGTAGCGTCCGCTGGAGTTTCTTTTGATACCTTTGCGGAGACAAGCTTATCAAGAATACTATCTTTGGAGGCTGTCGATGTGAGAAAATCACCGATATGGGTTGTGCTTACTGCGCCGCTTGTAGGCTGGGCCTGCTCCTGAGCGGTTACAACAGTTTTAATGAAGAATGATTCGAGTTTTTCCATCGGAGAAGTGACTTCATATTGAGCGTTTTCGGCCTGAAGCACCTGCTTGATTTTTTCAACTACAGTATCGCTTAAGGCATTGGTTGTGAACTGTTTTTTATCAGTTTGCAGCAGAAGGTCTTTGACCTTACCCTCAGCCTGAATTTTGCCGCCATATAAAATAGCGATTCTGTCGCATACGTCTTCAACATCTGCAAGTAGGTGGCTGCAAAGCAAAATTGTTTTGCCCCGTTCAGCGAGCTTAAGGATTAAATCTTTTATCTGCCTGGTTCCGATGGGGTCGAGTCCGGTGGTCGGCTCATCCAATATTAAAAGGTCGGGGTCGTTTATCAATGCCTGTGCCAGGCCAATCCTGCGTGCCATACCTTTCGAAAATGTTCCCACGGGCCTGTTTGCGACCGCCTTTAGACCAACCATATCAAGAAGCGATTCTATGCGCATTTTTCTCACTTTTGCAGGCAGGTCAAACAGCCTTCCGTAGAAGTCCAATGTCTCGCGTGCGGTCAGATATCTATACAAATAGGATTCTTCCGGTAAAAAACCGATTTTTGCGTTGACCTTTGGGTCGGCCCCATCTCCACCGAGGACAATAGATTTTCCTTTTGTCGGATGAAGCAAGCCCAGTAATAGTTTTAATGTGGTCGTTTTTCCTGAACCGTTCGGACCCAATAAGCCGAATATCTCGTTGTATCGAATCTGCAAATTCAGATTGTCAACGGCAATAACCTTGTCCCGTCCCCACCAATCAGAAAAAACCTTGGTCAAAGAGATTGTTTCAATAGCGTGTTCCATAGGCAGATCAAAAATTAAAATTCAAAATGAAAAATTAAGGAATTCCACAGTTTTGCATTTTGATATTTACTTTTTTTGTGGTCAGTGATGCAGTTCTTCTCCGTAGCGGACAAGACGAGCACTGTTAAAAACAACAATCAAAGTCCCGACAAAATGCAGCACTGCGGCATAGACCGCCGACAGCCAAGCCGCAGACGCTGCAGCGACGCCGAGAATGATAAACATAATTCCAAAGAAAAGGTTCTGTGTAATGACAGCTCTGGTTTTTCTTGAAAGCCGAACGAGGAAAGGCAGCCGTTTCAAATCATTGCTCATCAGCGCGATTGAGGCTGAATTTATAGCTACGTCACTGCCGGCTGCACCCATAGCAATACCCAGGTCGCCCGCTGCCAGAGCCGGCGCATCATTTATGCCGTCGCCGACTACAGCTACGGTGTGTCCATCGCTTTTGATTTGCTCAACTATCGCCAGCTTATCTGTGGGCAAACAATGTGCCTTTACATCCGTACAGCCTAATTCAGCTGCGACACGATTAGCAACTTCTTCACGGTCGCCGGTAAGCATAGTCAAGCGCTTTATGCCAATATCAATAAGCTCCTTAAACGCTTGTCTTGCCTCCGGGCGAGTCTTATCCTGCAGACCAATCCAGCCAATGCACTTGTTATCTTTGGCAACATAAAGTGTGCTGAAGCCCTGCTCTTCGTGAAGGCTGGGGTCCGGGACAGTAGTTATGTCCACATTATTTTCTTTTAATAAAGTGTCCCTGCCGACAATGATCTTTGCTGAATTGACCACAGCAGTTACACCTTTGCCGGGTATTTCCTTGAAGTTATTTGTAGCCGACAAGGAGAGATTCGCCTCCTTTGCCACCTCTGTAAGCGCTCTTGCGGCTGGGTGTTTACTCATCTGCTCAGCAGAAGCAGCAACTGTTAGCAATTCCGATGGCTCAATATTTTCAGCGGGAGTTAGTTTTGTTACATACAGCCGACCCGTTGTCACCGTTCCCGTTTTGTCAAAGACCAGCGCGGTCATCTTTCCGGCAATCTCCAAATCGGCAACGTTTTTTATAAGGATACCCAGTCTTGCCGAAGCTGAAATCGCTGCCACCATCGCCGTGGGAGTGGCTAAAATCAACGCGCAAGGACACGAAATAACAAGTACCGTAATAAATCTGTTGGTGTCTCTGGTGAAGAACAACACAATCACGGCAATCATCAAGATTGTCGGCACATACCATCTTACATAACGGTCGATTATTCGCATAATCGGTATCTTTGTTTGCTCAGCCTGTATAATCAACGACTGAACTTTGCCGAGCGTTGTATCTTTACCGGCTTTGGTTACAGTGACATCCAAAACACCGGTTAAATTATTTGTTCCTGCGAAGACCGACATTCCCGGCACTTTATCAACGGGAAGCGATTCTCCTGTTATCGTAGCCTCGTTTACGGAGCTAAGTCCATTGATGACCTGTCCGTCAGCCGGTATGTTATCGCCCGGCCGAACACGGATGCAATCGCCGGGCTTCAAGCTGCTGACCTGCACTTCTTTTTCACCACCCTGCTTGTCAACAAGAGTTGCTTTTGTGGGTGTTAGCCTGATTAGCGATTCGATGGAAGCACGAGCGCCAAGGGCAGTACGGCTTTCGATAAGCTCGCTTAAAAGCATAAAGAATGCAACAACTCCTGCGGTCACATAGTTCTGTGTAGCAAAGGCGGCAATTATCGCCAGAGCAACCAGCACATCCATGTGCGCTTCTTTCTTTATGAGACTTCTTACAGCATGTAGGACAATCGGTGCGCCGAGCAGGATCGCGGCAACCATCGACAAAAACTCGGTGTTAAAATCCGTCCGGCCGTAAATAAGCCCGGCGATGCCGCTATTTATCAGCAGCATTCCGCCGGCCAGTGTCCCCAAGAGGGCTATACTTACGCGAATCTGCTTGCTGTGCGTATGTTCAGCGGCGATATCCTCTTTGAAATGCAAATGCTCATGAGCCATAGTCTAATATCTCGTCTTAGTTTCGTACCTTGCTGTTTATTGTGTTTGTTCTTTTTCCTGACCGGCTTGTCGATTTATGTTTGGATCTCTGGTTATGTAAATTCTGACCTCTCTGCTCTTTGAATCTTTGGCAGGCTGAACCACATATTTATCCTCTGCATTGGTCAGGACATCCACTATAACATCCTGATAGATTTTCTGCATAACAAGCTTCGGACGTTTGCGAAACTCCGGCAATATTTTCTTCAGATATTCCGCCCTGGCCTCGGCGGATGCAGCGACCTTCGTTTGATAAGCTCGTGCCTCAGCTATTTTGTCCTGGGCTGTACCTGCTAATTGAGACCATAAAAACTCCCGCTGCTCATCACTGACGGTCTGGTCCTGCAAAGCTGCATATAACTCTTCTGCAATGGGGCCTGCAACTTCGTTAAGAGTTTGTTCGGCATAAGTTTTAGCCTCACTTATCGCTCTTTGACTTTCCTGACTTGCTTTAATAGAGTCCTGAAATGCTCCATCAACTTGGCGGGGCCAGGTTTTATCTGTTAGCTGCACCGACACAACTTGTATGCCGCTTCCTATTGTGTCGAGTTTTTCCTGTAGCAGATTCTTAACGTGCTGAGTTATTCCAGCCATCTGCTCGAATAGAATATCATCAATTGTATAGTTGACCATAGAAGTTACGACAGCATCGGCGAACATAAATTCCAAAGGCTGAGTTATATTCTTGGATATAACATCAACATAGTTCTGTCCAGCCGGTATTTTCTCCAAGTCAACAAAAACATTTCTGAAGAAACGTTCAGGGTCATCGATTTTGTAGGTTAGCTGCCATTTACAATGGACAATGTTGTAGTCACTGCCGGTAGAGTCCATGACTGCCTGGTCTTTTTTTTCACTCCTCGTAATGCAATAGCCGTCTCTTATGGGATTGAGTGCTTGTCGTGGGTCGATTCTTTTTTTCGGGCCTTCACCAAGTATCTCCGCTGATCTCTGAGAGTACCAAAATGAATCAATCGGCAAATTGACTTTTTTCTGTACGGGAATTTTTAGAATGTATTATATT
>CAZVUF010000071.1:0-11208 GCA_964629355.1 uncultured Pirellulales bacterium
TTAAAGCCGCATAAGTGGTGAATAGCATCGAAAAAGGAGCAGGCGAACTGTTTCCAAGGGTTGGTTTCATCGTGACCAATCTTCGCTGGAAATCCAGAGAAAACGGTGGGGTAAAGATCCCACCCTACAGAACTGATAAAAATCGGCGCCAAAGTGGTATCCGCTGCGGTCGCCACGGCGCCCAGCCAGGGTCGATCACGCGGCTTTTGCCAATTTTTACCCCATCGTCAATTACAACACCTGCACCTATCGCCACACCTTCCCCGCTCCGTCTCGGCCCGGCTACGGCACGCTCCGCCGAGAAGAGTAGCTATCCGGACGTTCTGCCCGTCACGCGGCCCTGAATTGGACCAAGACGTAAATGTGAAATTAGATGATCTGACCGCGCTCTGCGAGAATTAGCTTTTGGCAGGCGGGTAATAGTACGCTCGTAATGAAGTTCGATCTATTTTATCAGTTTAGCGATTTGTTTGAATTGGGGATGTTCAGCGGTCTTTAATAGCTCAAATAAGGCCATCTCGGTGCAGCTAACTTTCATGCCTTCAGCGGCCATTCTGCTGATTGCTATGTTTTTATTTTCCTGCGTTCTCGAAGAAACAGCATCGGCAATCACATTCACCTCGAAACCTTTACGGAGCAAATCAACCGATGTTTGGTAAATGCAGACGTGAGTTTCTATACCGCACAGCAAAACCTGCCGGCGATTCAATGCCTGTAATTTCGTGTTGAAGGCATCTTCGCCGCAACAAGAAAAAATTGCTTTATTTATTGGTTCGTTGCCAGCCAGAAGCTCTGCTATTTCAGGAATTGTCGGCCCGAGAGTATCGGGACACTGCTGGCACCATAGGAGCGGAATATCGAGAATTTTAGCGGCTTTGATAAGGATTTGAATATTTTTGAATAAAGCCTGCTTGTCGTACATCAGTTGTGCGAGCTTTCCCTGCACATCGACAACTATGAAGCAAACGTTTCCTATTTCAAGCATTCCTTTGCTACTCGCCGCCTGTAATCACAATCGTCAGACTCACGTCTGGTTTATGCTTGGGGGGGCTTATAGTCTTCTCGGCTGTTGTGCGGTCTCCGGTTAAAACAGGCTTAGGTATCTGGATTAAATCGACGCCTCTATCATCGATAGCAGTCCAAATTTGTTTACCCGGCATAAGCTCTGCCATACTGTTCAAAACTGCAAGGTCTTTGGCAATCTCAATTGACTTTTGGGGATTGGTTTGACCGATGACCTCGGCGGCCTGTTCGACAGTGACCGCATCAATAACTATGGGCGTATTGAACTGTTCTGTGTCAACGTACAATCTGGCTGAATTAAACTGCTGCCAAATACCCTGCAAATCAGCTAACAGCAGTTTTAACTCCTGTCGACTACAATTGAGCGAATACAGTCCTTGATTAGGCTGACGTTTTATAGTAACACAATCTGAAAGGCCATTGCCCTCTATCGCTCCATTGATAAACGCATCAACTGCTATGAGGGCACCTGTCTTTAATTCAAGTCTGCCGCTGAATCCCACCTTGGAAGCTGCCGTTGCACCCGGTTCGACCATTGCCACAGTCGTCATCGGTTGTTCAGGAATAGCTTCAGGAACAAGAATCGTATAAATTACTCCCCCCAAAACAGCTACAAGCGCAATCATAGCAGCGGCAGCCAAAACTCTTCGAACCAATAACTGTCTCATCCCCATACGCTCATCTCGGTAAAGCCTCTGCTCAGCCAATCTCGCATCTGCGGCCAGCGAAGCTTTTACGCGTTCGACTATATCATGTGGAGCCTTGTCACGAGGCGAAGAGTTTATCAGCATTTTAGTCTTTTGAAATTGCCGCAGCCTTTGTTCAACCTGCGGATTACATGCTATCAACCGTGCCACATCGGCCTGTTGACTGTCTGTCAGCTCTCCGTCAATGAATCTGTTAAGTAATTCATCTATATTTGGATCCGGCCTGTTCATTATAACATAGCCTCCATAATTTCTCTCAATCTGCTTCTGGCTCTGCTCAACCTGCTTCTAACTGTACCCAACTTGATTTGCAACACGTCCGCGATTTGGGCATAATTCATACCCTCAATATCACGCAGGACAACTACCGCTCTTTGCTCATCGTCCAGCTTCATCAACGATTGAATAGCGATTTCACATAGCTCTTTGCTTTGGGCCACCATTGCAGGGTCAGGTGAGCTATCATCGCTTAATAATTCCCTTAATGCCCGTGTATCTTCCTCGCCGTGTCCACAGTTGTTGGAATCCAGGCTTTTGAGCCAAAATCTGGCATTTCGCTGGCAATAATTCAGCGTCAGATTAACAGCGATTCTAAAGGCCCAAGTATAAAAGCTGCTTTTGCTCTCGAATTTAGCTATGCTCTGTATTATTTTGACAAAAGTTTCCTGGGTAAGTTCCGCAGCATCGTGGGGATTTGTGCACATTTTTAATATAACATTATAAATGCGATTCTGATACTTAATTATCAGCCTCTCCATTGCTGCAGAATCGCCTTGCCTGCACCTCTCAACAAGCATAGCATCCGCTATATCGATCTGTGCCATTTCCGAGTGCACGGCTATTTCCTCAGTTAGACCATTCTTATCCAAAGAAGTTCCGATAAAAAACTATTTTAACCAATCAGAACCGGCGACTATACAACAGGAAAGCCACCATATAAACATATTTAATCCCGCACTTTAGTGCGGGGCCCTCTTCACTTTTTATGTGGAGCTTTTATAGGATATAATTACAGATTAAGCCTTACCGGTCAATGCAATTTGCGATAGCAGGCAAATATTAGAATGCAATTAATATCGATTGGGTTGTCAGAAAAAATTTATTTTGTGCGTTTAAGGGCAAACTCTCCTGTTAGGCGTTTGCCGGTCGGACACAGAAATGTCACTTGCAATATACAACTTTCGTGATTAATTAGCTCAAAAGGCAGATTAAACTGATAAGCCCTTAAAAAATCTCGCCAGTACTTGTTGTTTTGGACCGCATCTGTTAAATCAATATCAGGCCAAATAACAATTCTTTTTCCCTTCGGCTCGGAGGAGCGTTGAATATGCTCATATACCTCAAACCGAAAAACACCCGGTGACTTTATTTGACAACCAAACGAATCCAATAAACTCACATAAACATTTACCTCTCGCACCCCATTTTTACCGACGGGATTGACGAATCCAGTTAAAGGTGTAATTTCAACCTTGACTGGAAAATAAGCAGTGTTGACAGAAGTTTTGATAGAAGGTTCAGAAACCTTATCAGCTTTGTCAGCTTTAGGTGGTGGTTTTATATTCAGTAGCTGCTCACAGCCAGTTTGGGCTAAAACAAAGAAAAAAAATACCATCTGCAACAAAGTAATCGCTTTCATAAACTACAAATCCTCATCAAGTATATGGCCGAGATAATACTTCTTAGCTCGCAAATAGTCAATGTTATGCTTGCTCGGTGCAGCTTTCAATGGTATCTGTTCGACAATCTTAATGCCATAAACCTCCAAGCGACTGATTTTTTTGGGATTATTAGTCAGTATTCGTATATTTCGAAGTCCCAAATCGCGACATATCTGAGCACCAATGCCATAATCCCGCCTATCAGGAACAAATCCGAGCTTTATGTTAGCATCAACTGTATTAAATCCCTGCTCCTGGAGTTTATAAGCACGGAGTTTATTACTAAGACCAATGCCCCTGCCTTCCTGACGCAGATAAATTAGCGCCCCCCTGCCTTCCTTTTCGATCATTTTCATCGCACTTACTAACTGATAACCGCATTCACACCGCTGCGAATGAAACAAATCACCCGTCATACATTCCGAATGTACCCTTATTAATACCGGCTCATCATGTTCAATGGGTATATTATTATCATCAAGGTCTCCCACTTCACCTTTGCACAGTGCCAAGTGCGGCTCAGGAGAAGTTATGCTCTCATAACCAATCAGTTTAAACTCACCGTAGTCTGTAGGCAGATTCACACATTCAATTCGCTTGATCTGGGTTTCACGTTGCAACCTGTATTCGACAAGCTTGGCAATAGAAGCAATTTTAAGATTATGCTTTTCGCAGAATTTCAACAGTTCCGGCACACGAGCCATTGTACCGTCCTCATTCATAATCTCACAGATGACACCAGCGGGCTTTAGACCTGCCAACCGCATTAAATCAACCGCTCCTTCGGTCTGTCCTGCGCGAACCAACACGCCACCTCTCCGGGAGCGAAGCGGAAATATATGGCCCGGCCGATCAAGATCACGTGGCTTGGCATCATCAGCAACAGCCACCTGAATTGTTCTGGCTCTATCTGCTGCACTGATACCCGTAGTTATGCCTTCAGCGGCGTCGATACTGACCGTGAAAGCTATCCCAAACCTTGCAGTATTTTCAGTGGTCTGCGGATATAGGCCGATTGAATCGCATTTTTCCGGTGTGAGTGGCAGACAAATAAGACCCCTGCCATACTTGGCCATGAAGTTAATAATCTCCGGCGTCACCTTCTCAGCAGCGCAGGCCAGGTCTCCTTCGTTCTCACGGTCCTCATCATCGATAAGGACTATCATTTTTCCCTGCCGAAGGTCTTCCAGAATTTCCGGTATTTCACTAAATTGCACTGTCATATTTACTAAAAAATCCTAATATCTAAATTCGAAATCCGAAACAATATCAAAATTCAAATTTCAAATGTTCAAAACGTTTTGAATTTTGAATTTAGGTCATTTGCATTTGTTTAGAATTTAGTGCTTCGGATTTCGGATTTCTCGTTCTGGATCTGTTCATATTGCTCAATATATCGACTTCCATTACGAATGTAAATAAGAGTCGCTAAAAGAGCAGTTCCCGCCGCCGACCACCAGAGAATCCGTAAAAACCATATCCAGCCCGGAACAACAAAAGAGATCTCAGGAGCAAGCAAAACCGCTCCTACCATTGATAACTGAAGAGCTGTGGCAATTTTACCGATTAACACAGGAGCGATAAGAAACTGCGACGTGATAAAATAAACAATCACAAAACCAATCAACAAAAAAAGGTCTTTGCCGATTATCAAAACAACCACCGTTGACGGAAGTATAAACTCGCTCACGTGCCCGCGCTCCGATGTCAACAGCAGACAAGCAGATGTAATGAGTAATTTGTCCGCAACAGGGTCCAGAAATGTGCCCAATCTTGTAGTTTGCTTTTTTATACGAGCCAGATAGCCGTCAAGGCCGTCACTAACCGCCATAAACAAATAAATAACTGTCGCAATATATCGCATAACATTGCGAAGGTCGGAATTAAACTTAAGGTCATTTATCTTCAACATACAGATGACAAAAGGGACTATCAGCAGAATCCTGAGGATCGTCATTCGATTGGCCCAAGTCAATTCCATAATATCCTTCCTATGAACCACGCCCTTACAATTTCATCTTCATAGCTGATATGCTAAACCACCAAAACAAATTTAGCAATAGAGTAATCGTTGCTTAATTTACTTGCTGCAAAGGTCTATAAAGATACAATCTTAAGAAAATTTCTGAGAGTCATAAAAAAGAGACGGGCATGAGTAAAAAACTTGCGGTAGCATATTACAATCTTTCGATTATGCTCGACGCCGGTATGCCGGTTCTCAAGGCTCTCGAAATCACCACGGCAGGGGCAACAGGAAATCTGAAAAAGGCCTTCGCTACCTTAGCTAAAGGCGCCTCAGAAGGCGACAGCCTGGCGGAGACAATGAAAAAGTTTCCGTGGACATTTGCTCCTATAGATATCATGCTGGTGGAAGTGGCGGAAACGTCGGGCAATCTGCCAAAATCTTTTAAACACCTGTCACAATGGTACGAATTCCGCATTAAGCTAAAACATATCATCATCTCCGGATTGATGCTGCCGCTTGCAATTATTCATATTGCTGCCATAATTCTTCCTCTGCCCCAGCTTGTTCTGGGTCAAACCACCATTGTCGGCTTTTTTCTTCAAGTATTAAGAACATTAGCCATTTTCTATGTACCGGCTTTAATAATCGTAGCAATCTTGCGTCTCATGCCCAATAAAGGCCAGCTTCGAAGATTCTTTGACGCTTTAATACTCTGGATTCCTGGTTTAGGCCAGGCTATCCGGCAGCTTGCGATTAGCCGGTTCTGTCGAGCATTTAACCTACTCTACGAAGCAGGTATTCCAATTACACAATCTGTACAAAAAGCCACAGACGTAACAGGCAACGCTATTATAACAGACTTGCTCAAAGGTGGAGCTGAAAGCGCACAGGCCGGAAAGCTGGTTTATGAAGGTTTCTCCCGCAAGCTGCCGGCGGATTTTCTCAATCTCTGGCAAGTCGGCGAAGAAACTGGTGAATTAGACAAAACTATTCAACGCCTCGCAAATAATTACAGCGAAACCGCCGAGTGGCTGCTCGTTGAGTTTTGTCGATGGATGGTGCGGCTGATTTATTTTCTTATTTGTGCTTTTTTCGCAATACAAGTTCTGATGATGGGTCTTGCTGTTTACGGTGGGGGATATGAATTGTTTATGTAAAACCGCAGATTAAATATTAAGAAATCAGCCTAATTTATTTACCCATTGCCGACACAATGATATAATCACTCGATTTTATTGAAAGCGGGTGAATCCTGTTTTTACGGAATCTAAGAAAATGGCTGTACTGAATGTCAATATCGACCATGTTGCAACGGTTAGACAAGCTCGGCTGACCGATGAGCCGGACCCTGTCTGGGCGGCAGTCGAGTGTGAGCTGGCCGGTGCGAATGGAATCACCGTTCATCTGCGTCAGGACAGACGACACATTTGCGACCGAGACGTAATGCTGCTAAAAGAAACTGTTGTCTGCAAATTCAACCTTGAAATGTGTATGGCTGAGCCTATAGTCAAAATCGCCGAACAGATTAAACCCGACCAGGTAACACTTGTTCCCGAAAAAAGGGCTGAGCTAACTACCGAAGGCGGACTAGATTGTGCACAGTATAAAAAACGCCTTGCTGAAGTAGTCAAAAGAATGCACAAAAAAGGTATCCTGGTGAGCACCTTTATCGCACCGCAGAGCGAGCAGATAACCGCCTCGGCCCAGACCAGCTGCGATGCTGTCGAGCTGCATACCGGCATGTATGCAAATGCCAAAAACGTAAGAGAGATTGAAAAAAGATTAGCCGAGCTGGAAAACGCAAAGGATTTTGCGGTGGAAAATAATCTTATTGTACATGCCGGACACGGCTTGACATATCGAAACATAGGCCCGGTCGCACGCATCAAGGGACTTTGCGAATTCAATATAGGCCACAGCATAATAGCAAGAGCAGTCTTCATCGGCATAAGGCAGGCAACCGCCCAGATGATAGAGTTGATAGATAAATATAGTTCATAGGTTGTGGTTAGAACGAAAAAGGAGATCGAAGATGTTTACAGGGGCAATGGTAGCATTGGTTACACCCTTTCGAGATGGCCAAATAGATTGGGAAACACTCGATGAGCTGATTGATTTCCAGTTGGAAAACGGTATAGACGGGATAGTGCCGGTTGGTACCACCGGCGAATGTCCAACCCTCAGCCATGAAGAACATAAAAAGGTTATCGAAAGAGTTGTCAAATCAGCAAGTGGAAATGTGCCTGTCATTGCCGGTGCCGGCTCAAACAGCACAGCCGAGGCTATTGAGCTGACTACTTTCTCAAAAAAGATCGGCGCTGATGCCACCTTGCAGGTCTGTCCATACTACAATAAGCCCACACAGGAGGGTTTCTATCAGCATTTTAGAGCGATTGCAGAGGAAGTTGACCTGCCTATAGTGCTATACAACATCCCCGGCCGATGTGGAGCCGGCATGACGCCGGAAACGATTGCCCGCTTAGCTGAGCTTGAAAATATCGTTGCTATCAAAGAGGCAACCGGCAGTCTCGACCAGGCCAGCGAAATCTCTGCACGCTGCGATATAACCATTATTTCAGGTGATGATTCTCTAACACTGCCGTTGGCTTCGGTGGGTGGTAAGGGCGTTATCAGTGTCGCAGCAAATATCGTTCCAGCGGACGTTAAAGCGATGACCGATTTAATCCTCCAGGGAGATTTTGTCTCGGCCCTTAAATGGCACAAAAAGCTGTTTACACTAAGCAAGGGTATGCTTACCCTGGCTACGAATCCTATACCTGTCAAAGCTGCAATGGCCATGCTCAATATGATGTCGGAGGAACTGCGTCTTCCGATGACACCGTTGGAAGATAGCAAGAAAGAAATCCTGCGGCAGACGCTCCAGGAATACGGCCTGCTTTAGAAAAGACACAAGAAGGAACTATTGCAGTTTCAATTGTTCACTTAGCGTTTCGCATCGATATTGCCTTCCTTTCGAGATTTGTCTTCTTTCTTTCGAAAATCTGCAATCACACGACCTTTTCCATCAACTATTTTGCCATTAAGCCACACACCTCGTAGTCCACCTTCCATTTTTATAGGTGTTCCATTCACAAGTTCCAGGTCCTGTCCTGGATTCTTTAATGGGTCTTTAAACAATCCCAATGCATCATGATCAGGATTCAATATAATCTCCATGCGTTTGATGTGAGCTTGAAATTCAGAAAAGTACCCATCATGCTTAACGAAATCCTTTTGTCCCCTTATAATTTGATCCATAGGCACCCAGATACCAAATAAGTGCTTTCAGTCTCTCAATTGCTGTAGTGCCCCGTGATAGACCTGTAGGATTGAGGAAATCATCTTGCTGACAGAGTGGTTTTCTCTCAGATACTGTTGAGCATTACGGGCGAGCTGCCGGGCAAACTCTTTTCTGTCGAACAGACGCTGCAAAGTGCCTCTTATGCTAATCTCATCATTCGGGTTGAATATAACGGCCGTTTGGTCCGCAATAACAAAATCATCAACTCCACCCTTGCAGGCAGCAACGGCTGAGCCTACACTCATCGCTTCTAACAAAAAAGGGTTAAAAGCAGTATTGGGCTGAGGCTGAATATAAATATCGCCTGCGGCAAGCACTGATCGCCAGGGCTTCAATCTGGGAACGATAGTAACTATTTGCAAAAGGTCCAACGCAGCTAATAACTTTCGCAACTGCCCTTCTGCTCGCCCTGCTCCAATTACCATCAACATAAATTCATGCCCGTTAATCACCAGATGCCTTACCGCGTTAAATAAATTCTCGAAGTCAGATACATTATCCAAAGGATGGATTGTCACCATACTAACCAATCGGCTGCGCTGCGAAAAACAGACGCAGTC
Source organism: uncultured Pirellulales bacterium (assembly GCA_964629355.1). Taxonomy (GTDB): domain Bacteria; phylum Planctomycetota; class Phycisphaerae; order Sedimentisphaerales; family Anaerobacaceae; genus CAZVUF01. The sequence goes on from CAZVUF010000071.1 coordinate 9,219, forward strand.
CTGTTCAACAAAAGTGCCGATATTTATATGCTCGGTTCGCTCAGCAAAGTGAGGATAAAACTTTGTCACATCAGCAGCAATGCTCTTAGCCGGCACAATAATTTTTACACAATGTCTCGATATAGAAAGCCGCCGCCACCACTGATTCCTCAGAGAATTGATTGTCATTATGTAAGGCAAATCCAAATGATGAGCTAATTGTTTTGTAAGACCTGCTTTGCTTTCACACAGACAGTGTAAAACAGTAGGCCTAAACTTCGCCAGTTGCTCGACAAGTACGCCTCTGTTGTAAGACTCTGCCAACAAAAGCCTGATAAGCGGATATCTAAAAACTTCAACAGCCCCGTATATAAAAGAATCTACATCACAGTCCGGGGGACAAATCAAAGCTGCAGGAATCGAATCATCCGCCAAGCCGGCTAAAAGGTGCTCAAGGAACAAAGAATACTCAAAGAATGTTTTTTCTGAGACAATCAAAGCGGGCCGAATCGTCTCAGCAAAGCTCTTAGCTGAGTCAAACTCAGTTGCCGTAACTTGATATCCCGAATTTTTCCGCTCTTCGTTCATCTATCTACCTTCAAACCATTAAAAACTCGTGCATTGATTACTACCCACGCTGATCGGGAAAGAAATTAAGCGACGAATATATTACCGCAAAAAAAATTCCCTGGCTATTGCAAAAGTCATAACTTACAAACCTATCTTAAGCTATCTTTAACTGAAAGCACTTTCATAACATCAGAATTCTCCTTGAGCAATCCGGTTTGTTTAATATTTAACCTTGCGATTGTCTGCAAATTTGTTATAAAAACAAATAACAAACAGAGAATATCATGGGAAAATTAATTGTTGTCGCAAACCGACTGCCGTTCAGTATAACAAAAAGAGCGGACGAGTTCCATTTTCGTCCGAGTCCTGGTGGACTTGCTACTGGCCTATCTTCACTACCCGAGACCTTTGAGCGGCTCTGGATAGGATGGCCAGGAATAGCCAGCAATAGACTTACATGTAAAGACAAAGATAAAATCACAGATAAACTGGCCACCGAAAAGAGCATTCCGATATTTCTTTCCCAAAAACAAATAGATGATTATTACTCAGGTTTCTGCAACGAAACGATTTGGCCTCTTTTTCACTATTTTCCTTTGCGCACCATATATGAAAACCGTTTCTGGCATACCTACAAGCAAGTGAATCAGTTTTTTTGCGATGAAGTGATAAAAATCGCAAACAGGGGAGATTATATCTGGGTTCACGATTACCAGTTAATGTTACTTCCGAAACTTCTGCGTGAGAAACTTACAGACCCGCAAATCGGTTTTTTTCTGCATATACCATGGCCTTCATTTGAACTATTTCGGCTGCTGCCTTGGCGTCAGGAGATATTAGAAGGTCTGCTGGGAGCCGACTTAATAGGATTTCACACATACGACTACGCGAGGCACTTTCTCAGCAGCGTTTGTAGAATTGTAGGACTTGATCATACACTGGGCAAAGTTACCGTTGGTGATCGTACTATTAAAGTCGATGCATTTCCTATGGGGATCAATTACGAAAAATATTCTCTGGCAATCAACGACTCCGATATTAAACAGGAAGTAAATAAGATACTGCAAAAAGTAGGCGATCGGAAAATCATCATATCCATAGACAGACTGGATTACACTAAAGGCATTACCCAGCGATTGGAGGCGTTTGATTTATTTTTATCTGAAAATCCCGAATACAAAGGCAAAGTCACCTTAATCATGGTGGCTGTGCCAACCCGTATCGACGTCAAAGACTATCAAACACTCAGAAGCAGGCTCGAGCACTTAGTGGGAAGAATAAACGGTGAACACGGAGCAATCGGCTATATGCCTGTGTGGTACCTTTACCGATTTCTACCTTTTAAAAACCTGACAGCATTGTACAACGCTGCCGATGTGGCTTTAGTAACACCCTTACGGGACGGAATGAATCTAATAGCCAAAGAGTTTATAGCTACTAA
>CAZVUF010000072.1:0-11133 GCA_964629355.1 uncultured Pirellulales bacterium
TCCTTTCGATTCGGTTTTGTCTGCGACGAGGCCCCCACCCCGCGAGCCGCCCACGGCCGCCTACGTAGTCGACTGAACCGGTTATCAAGTAATGTTGATATAAAAAGTAATATATGATATTTTTCAATAATTGCCAATCGTAGAAACTAAGAATTTCGGATAGCCATGAATCTGCGACTCATTTGCTATCGTTTAGTATATCTGCCGCACGGTTGAGTATGTGGTCGGGCTGGTAGGGAAATAGCGTCAGGTCTTCCCTTTTTGTGATTCCGCTGAGCACCAGAACGGTTTCGATTTCAGACTCTATGCCGGCGATGATATCGGTGTCCATCCGGTCGCCGATAATGACGGTATCTTCCGGGGCGCAGTCTATTTTTTTAAGGGCGTGCCGCATAATTAGCGGATTAGGTTTGCCGATAAAGTATGCTTTTCTTCCTGTAGCCATTTCGATTGGTGCGACCAATGCTCTACACGCCGGTGCTACGCCCTTTTCCGAAGGCCCTGTAAGGTCAGAGTTTGTCCCTATCAGTTTCGCTCCCTTGAGAATCAATTGCACAGCAAGCTCTATCTGTTCGAAATTATAGGTTCGTGTTTCTCCTACCACAACGTATTCGGGATTAATATGGTCGATATAGAAGCCGGCGTCGTGTAAGGCGTTGACGAGTCCTGATTCGCCGATCACGTACACGCCGACGTTTGGATTCTGGCTGGCAAGGAAGCTCGCCGTAGCCTGCGCCGAGGTTATAAAATGATTCTCATCTACTTCGATGCCGAAGTGCGATAGTTTACGTTTCAATTCTTTTGGTGATTTTGCACTGCTATTGGTCAAAAAAAGGAACTTCTTACCTTCTTTTTTAAGCCAGTTGACAAAGTCCTTTGCGCCATCCACCAGCCTGTCACCGTGGTAGATGACTCCATCCATATCGCAGATAAAACCCTTTTTGTCTCTCAGTTTCGCCATAAATCTGTATCCTTCTGTAATAAAAGCTTCTATGTTTCGACTTTCATATTGAATAGACCGGCTTGAACAAGAGTTCGTAGTTTGGAATTCACGGTCTATGCTCTGTAATAAGTATAAAGAATTTCAGAAAAAAATAAATATGTAACATGACGGTAACAAAACTGTAACCTTCAATTGTTATACAGGTGCTTGGCAATGGCGTAATGGGCTTAGCCATCCCTATCGGGAGCCATGCTGTGCATTAAATGTCTTTGAGAATAAATAGGAAGGTTTGCTTAATGGTTACATACCGTTAATAAATAGGAGATTAAAAGATGAAGTTAATGAACAATAAACTCGGACTTTGCATATTATTTTGCTTAGTATGTTTCGCTGGATTCTTTGCCGGCCTTAAAACCACATCATATCTGTATTACAAATATTATTTCTCCCAGATATTAGACAGCGATGCTCTTGACCTCGCTTCGCAAATAGACACAGTGTGCCAATTACGTCTCGGACAAGTCGGAGCCACAATTGACCTTTTGGAAAAAAGAATCGATTGGGGTATAGTTGCTTTGGCTCAATCTACAAATATCCAGGAAGGTGACTATAGGTATAACATATTGAGGGCGGCTAAAACCTACCGGGAGATTTATCATTCTCGATCACAGATTGCTGATACGGTAGATTGTATTCTGAGTGATATAGAGAAGATTTATTTGTTTGAATACGATGGTCCCCTCTGTCGTTTAGTTGAATATTCAAAGAGCCAGAAAACGCTATAATTGAATAAGCTCACCAAACAAGGTCAGCGGGCTTGTTTTTGTAATTTTAACTTCAATGAACTGCCCTGCCAGCGATGTATGGCCGTTAAAAACGACGATGTAATCCGTAGCAGTTCGGCCGACTAATTGCGGCCTATCTCCGCGTTCTACGGAATTTAAATGAGGCTTTTTACTCGGCCCTTCAACAAGTATTTTCACTTCTTTGCCCAAAAATTCACGGCTTAGTTCGTCACTTATTTGCTCTTGGACTGCAAGCAGCTCTATGTTGCGTCTTTTTTTTACATCCGAAGGGATATTGTCCTGTAATTTTTTCTCGGCTGCTGTCCCAGGACGGGGCGAATATCTGAATATGAAGCAATTTCTATATTTTGCTTTTTTTACCAGCTCAACCGTTGCCTGGAAGTCTTCTTCGATTTCTCCGGGAAAACCCACGATAAAATCACCGGCAATTGCTATTTCCGGCACTGCGGCTCTGGCTTTGTCTAAGAGTTCAAGATATTTACAGGCAGTGTAGTGGCGATTCATTGCACGCAGAATTTTATCTGAACCGCTCTGGGCCGGTATATGCAGATAATTACACACCTTCGGTGAATCAGTCATAACCTGTAAAATATCATCAAAGAATTCCTCCGATGGATAATTAGTGACAAATTTTAGCCATTCGATGCCATCGATGTCACTTGCCATCTGGAGCAGGTCTGCTAAGCAATAGGTTTTGTCACCTGCTATGTATTTGTATGCGTTTACCCGCTGGCCCAGCAGGGTGATTTGTTTTACTCCTGTATTGGCAAGCTTTCTGATTTGCTCGATGATAGCTGAGGGTGGCCGGGAGACTTCCGGCCCGCGCACATAAGGAACAACACAATATGAGCAGAAATTATTGCAGCCTCGCATTACTCGAACGAAAGCCTGACCGGGTATTTGCTTGTCCTTAATGCTGTAGGCAGATTCAAACTTTTCAATCGCATCGCTTTGCTTTTCGGGCGTTGCCTGCCGGATATTTTCCGTTACCGATAAGCTTTTTTGTTTTTCTTTCAGGGCTTTTGTCACGAGTTCGGTTATTTGAGGAATTTGAACCGGCCCACAAACAATATCGACCGCCTCGTGTTCAAGTAGTTCCATACCGAGCCTCTGGGCCATACAACCGATCACGGCAACTATTAAATCAGGCCGTGTTTTTTTGATATGTTTTAGATGGCCGAGATGCGAAAGGACTCGCTGTTCAGCATGGTTACGAACCGAGCAGGTATTTATCAGAACTACATCAGCTTCTTTGACGCTATCAGTTAGGCTGAATCCAGCCTCAGCGAGTGCAGAAGTCACCAACGCTGTATCCAGCTTATTCATCTGGCATCCAAAACTCTTAATATATACGGTTAGAGCGTTCACAAGTGACTAAATATACAGAATTGGGAATAGAAAATCAAATCGTCTGCTGCTTTTACTCAGTCCTTGGAAGGGGTTCTGTCTTAGGAAGAGCTCGATTCAATTTTCGTTGAAGGTCTTTCAACCTGTTTGACTCTTCAAAGCCGAGCATAATAATCGGAAAGGCGGTTTTATTGTGCATCAACGGTTCATCCATATCCACCCATTTTCGGCAATATTCGACGTCCGGTGTTCCGGGAATCGGTGAGAAATCAGCTAACGTTCCTCGAATGCCTAAGCTGTTAACGAAGTGCATCGTAGTTTCAAGCTGCTGAGTATCAATATGAGGATGGCCGAGGATTTGATAGGCCGTAATGTTTGTAGATTCGGCTCCTGCGGAAATAAGGTGCTCAACAGCTTGCGTGAGTTCGTCACAAAAGACTTTTGCCCCTGTTTCCTTCTGCCATTGCAATGAAGCGCTCTCGAAGCCAAGGTAGAAGGTTTTAACCCCAGCCTGTATCATTAGTTCGGCTATCTTTTTGTTAATAAAACGTGCATGCAGGCCGTTTGGTGTATGGAAATTCACTTTTATATTACGCTTTATGGTCTCCTTCAAGAAAGGTACTAAGACTTTTTCCGCTTGAAATAATAAGGCATCGTCGTAAAATGCAATATTCTGCACGCCGCAATTTACTAATAACTCTAACTCTGCCAGAGAGCGCTGCAATGGCCGGGCTTTGAATTTGCCATAGACCTTCGGCACCGAGCAATAAGTGCAGTTGAAAGGACAACCTTCACTAAGTTTCAGGACACCAACATTTAGTTTTTCGTAAGCCTGCCATAGTGCAGGCTGCTTCAAGTCCGGCTCGATTCCCACGTGTTTCCAAAACGGCTCAAGGTTTGTACCCGGCACTAAAAAATCTGCTCCCAATTTTTCTGCGTGGCTTTTACAGAATGTAACATAATTTCCGCCTAATATAATTTTAGTCGATGGCCAAGCCTGACGGATATCCTCAATGACTTCCTTTACGCTCTCGTACCAGTAGGTCATTGTCGTTTGGATAAGGGCGAAATCGAACGGTTCTTCTCGTTGCAGAAAATCTTTGAATATGCTGCGTGGCAAGCCAAACCTCCGATAATATCGAGGAATTGACCTCAGACAGGAAGGATTTGGGATTCTTTCGCAGAAAAAACGCCCACGACCCCATTGGTCGGATTCAAGGCCTTTCTGTGCTGCCATGAAGGGATGGCTGCGGTCAAGACAATCGAAAAGAACAAAGTCGGCTTTTCCACGTAAATATCCTGCAACGCTTAATAAACCGTACGGTTTGAGCCAAAAATCGTATGCGCTGAAGTCATAGATAGGCGGATTTACGAGCAGGATTTTCGGCGTCATAATTATGTGTTATAAAAAACTGTTGATATATGCGGTAGAATACAACACGTTGTTGTGACTTGTCAATTTCTTTCGTAAACGCAGGCTATATCTCCTGTTTTCGTAAGTTTTTAAGCGTCATGACCGCGGGAAATTATATTGACTAAACTGCCTTGAATGTGTTAGAATAGATAAAATTATTAGATTTGATAATAAGTTCTGCAATAAATGACCGTGCAGAAACCGTTTCTACATATTGAGGAAATGGATTTGTGTTTTAAAATAGATTCAAGGGCTATAAGTGCCGAAAACAAAAGGACTTAGTATTTTTGATTTCTTAAATCGTGTGTATTTTGATGAAGAGGCGGGTTTTTATTTGAATGTGAATTGTTAAAAACAGGCCTTTAGGATATAAGACCGCTTCATATCATCGTTTGAAATTTTACTTTAAGGCTGCATAGCTGAAGATTGGAAGTCTTCTAATGCAAAAGGATTCACGTCATCCTGAGAATAAAGCCGCTGTTGTAAGACACTCAGATGGCTGGGTTGATAGTGTTATCTCCTGCCGATACGAGATGAAATATATCATCTGCGAGTCAAGGGCTGAAGCTATAAGGCAATTTATTAAGCCATACGTACAGCTGGATCGTTACTGCAAATTACAGCGGAGCGGTGTCTATCCAATTGTGAGTCTCTATTTGGACTCAAACGATTTTCAGCTCTGCCGGGAAAGCCTGACAGGTCAAAAAAATCGTTTTAAATTGCGTATCCGTAGTTATACCGATGATCCAAATTACCCCCGATTTTTTGAGATCAAACGCCGTATAAATAATATTATCATCAAAAGCAGATGCCGGGTATTGGATAAAGATGTAGCGAAGTTGCTTACAGGATTGTCCCTGCCTCTTCAGGAGCATCATTTTGTAACAGACTATGAGGCGCTTAAACAATTTCAATTGTATGTGAACAGCATTAGAGCCAGACCTGTAGTGCTCATTCGCTATATGCGTCAAGCGTATGAAGATGATTCTGAGAACAGAGTAAGGATAACCTTTGACCGAAAGCTTGCTTATAATGTCACCAGTGAGCCGAAGGTGATACTTAACAGCCAGGGCTGGCAGTATCATTTATTAAGTTCTGTGATTTTAGAGGTCAAATTCACTGACCGTTACCCGGCCTGGTTAAGTCGAATGGTCGAATGCTTTGATTTACGGCAGCAGTCGATGTCAAAATATGCCACATCCGTACAAGAGGCAAGTTCTCGGGGTTTCTGTGTGCATCGATTTGGGGGAGAATGATTATGGACAGAATTTGGCAGGCACTGGAAGAAACTTCCTTTACCGGGGGAAGTTTTTCAGCTCAGAGTGTGCTCTTGTCACTGTTGTTGGCTTTTATTTTGGGTCAGGTGCTGGCCTGGGTTTACTATGCTACACATAGTGGTCTTTCATATTCAAGGTCCTTTGTGCAGTCGCTTATTTTGATTACTGTGGTGATAGCAATGGTTATGACTGTTATTGGTAATAACATCATCACTGCTGTGGGACTGATGGGCGCTTTAGCGATAATTCGTTTTCGTAACATTATCAAGGATACTCGTGACGTAGCTTTCATTTTCTGTTCGCTGGTCGTTGGCATGGCGACCGGCTCCCAGAGGTACGCCACCGCTATCGTTGGCACTATTGTTCTGAGCCTGATAGCGTTGTATTTATATCTAACGGGTTTCGGCATACACCGTCCTCGTAACGGCTTTTTACGATTTAGTTATAGAGGCCATATTGGACCTGAGCATCAGATTCCTTCTATTCTTAGGCATTTCTGTGGCAATTTTACTCTTATATCTGTACAGGACACCGGTTTTGGCGGACCGGCTGAGTATGCCTATCATTTAATGGTAAGAAATACAGCTAAAAACGAACAGATGATAGCTGAGCTCGGGACAGTCGATGGCATCGAGAATGTCAGCCTGACAATGCAAGAGCAGCTACTTGAGGTTTAGCCGAAGTATGAAAAAAAACCCTATCACAGGTTATCAATTTGGTCGTTTTGGCTTACACCATCTATTGCCTGTCTTAGTATGGCTGGCAGTGGTGACCTGTGTAGTCGGTCTGTTTTATAAACGCTCACGACGTTTCGAAGTCTTAGGCATAGTTCAGGGCCGAGTACATGAAATCGCCGCCCCATGTGACGGCCAGTTGAAAATTGTCTGCGTCGATTTGTTTGATGAAGTTATCAGAGGACAGACGCTGGCAGCACTTGATGATGAACTTATAAAGGCTCAAATTGCTACTATTTCCGCCGAAATAGAGCACCTATTGGTCCAATTGATTCCCACACAGGAGCAGTTGCTTGCCGAGGCTGCAAATCAGGAAACCACACATATCACAGATCAAAGGCGATTTTTTGTGGATGTAGAGAACGCAAGGCTTCGCATTCTGGAATTGAGAGCGTTGATCGCATCTGACCAGATCACCTTGGAAGATTTAGCTATGGAGGCGAAAATTCTCCAAGAGCTTGTCGAACAAAATGCTGTTGCTCCTTATGAATTGGACAGAGTAAAAGCTCAATATAACAGCTTGGCAAAGAAGATAGAAGAGAATGAGCATTTGTTGGAGCAGGCTAATGTAGATTTGGAGCAGGCTCAGCAGAGGCGCGACGAATTTGCCCAGCGACAATTGCAGCACCCATCAGTTGATAGCGCTCTGGATGTTGTACGAAAGGAGGCAAAGGTTCAAGAAAAGCTATTAGAGCAATTGCTGGTACAGCGAAATTCATTGGTGGTTAAAGCACCGGTCGATGGTGTTGTCATACAGATTCGGCCAAATGCCAACAATGTTGCTTTGCGTCGACAGGGCGAAGGGATTTTGCGAAGGCCGGGTGAGGTTGTTTTAGCCGGCGACACGATACTAACCATAGCAGAGCGCGAGCCAACACAGATTATTGCTTATGCAAGAGAAAACCAGCTCGATCGGATTCGTGAGGGCATGGCCGTAGAATTGGTAGAGCTCCCGCAGGATCGGAGCAGGGTAAGGGTGGTGCATTCCCAGATTTTACGCATCGGGCCGACTATGGAGCAAATGCCCCAACAATTATGGAGAAATCCAAATATTCCGGAGTGGGGTCAGCCATTTATGATTAAAGTTCCACCTCAAATGAACTTGATAGTGGGTGAGAGGGTTGGAATACGAACACTGTAGGCAGAACACAGAAGGCGGAAAGCAGAAGGCAGAATACAGAACACAGAAGGCGGAAATTCTGTTGTCTGTTCTCTCCCGTCTGTTCTTTTTCCCCTGTTCTCTATCTTCTACTCTCTGTCTTGTGTTGTTTGGTGGGATGTGCTAAGCATAACTATAAAGTTGAGGCTGATAAGCAAGTATATGATATTATTGATCAGAAGTGGAAGGAAGAGTTTGGCAGCAAAGTTAATTATAGAATCAGTGATGTGCCCCCATCGCCTAACGATATTCAAATATCTAAAACCATACCTGCCGGCGGCGTGTTGAGCCTTTCACAGGCGGTAGCTATAGCGACGGCCTACAATCGTGATTATCAATTGCAGAAGGAAGCTTTATACACGACGGCGTTGGATTTGAGATTGACCCGCCATCAGTTTGAAACGCAGTTTTTTGGTGGACTGAGCGGCGGATATGACGCCGACTGGAATGATGAGGTCTGGGGGATAGAGTCCAATTCTGGTTTTAACAGGTTATTGGCGACGGGCACACTAATAAGTGCTAAAATATCAAGCGCCTGGCTTGATGTGCTTACAGGTAATTTGGAGGGGGGGCTGGCCTCTGTTTTGACTGCAACTGTGTTCCAACCTTTGCTTCGCGGTAGCGACCCGAAAATTGTATTAGAAAATCTCACGCAGGCTGAGCGGGACACGCTGTATCAAATACGCTCTTTCAATCGTTTTCGTAAAATATTTGTGGTTTTTGTTATAACACAATATTACCAGGTGTTGCAACGATATGAGTTGGCTAAGAATGCAGAAGCGAACTACAATGTCCTTGCCAGGTTATATGGAACTGTTGAAAAATTAACCAACGCCGGGCGTTTGCCGGCTTTCGAACTTGACAGAGTGCGGCAAGAGATGTTGAAAGCAGGAGATATACATGTTCAAGCCAGGAAGGAATATGCGTCTATGTTAGATTCATTTAAGATAACACTTGGTGTACCAACCACGGCGGAATTTCTTTTGGATGAGGGCGTACTCCAAGAGTTAAAAACCTCAGATATCCGCAATTTGGATTTTAATGAGGACCAGGCTTTAGAGATGGCATTGTTTAGACGTTTTGATCTCATTAATAGTGCTGATACGGTTCTCGATGCGCAGCGTAAGGTCTATGTAGCGGCAGATGCTCTTCGTGGCAGCTTAAGCGTATCGGGAATGGCCAATGTTTCTTTGCCGCAGCAGGGCAGTCGGCAAACCTTGCGTTCTGCTGAGGACTATAATTTAGATTTCGAACTTAATTTGCCATTAGACCGTGTACCTGAACAGAATATCTATAGAAAAGCTCTTATTACACTGAACCTGCGACAGCGAGAATACGATTTAGCTGCGGATACGATTAAGCTCGAAGTCCGTCAAGCATACCGTGACTTTGCAGAAGCAGTAGAGCGTATCAAGCTTCAATCGGAAGCTGTTACGGTAGCTCAGGAACGTCTCAGAAAGACCTCTCTGCTGATGCAATATGGACGTGCCAACAGCCGCCGGGTCCTGGATGCGCAGGGTAGCTTATTTGATGCGCAAAATGAAGTTATAAAGGCGTTGGTAAATTATGCCGTTGCAACGCTTAACTTTTACCGCGACACTGAAGCACTCCAGGTACGCCCGGACGGAATGTGGACTGCCTCTGGCAAATAAATCTGCAAGCTAAACAAGTCCCCACATCAATTGCTCACATTTTTTCTCCCTTAAACCACAGTTTTATATCGTGAATACACAATGGATTTTAGTGGATTTTCTTAAATTTTTGTTTTATTGTGTTTTAACAATTTATAACGGGCGTCAAAGACCCCGCGTTATACTGGTGATTTAAACTGCCGTCGGCATAGTTGATGTTACCAATTTAAGGAGTGTGAAGTGTAGATGTGTTCTCAGAAAGGCCTTTATAGCTTCAGTGAAATTGAAAAGAAATGGCAAAAGTTCTGGCAGGAGCATAAAACTTTCAGAGCAAGGGACTGCGACCAGTCTAAGCCGAAATATTATGTGCTGGATATGTTTCCCTATCCCAGCGCCGCCGGTCTGCACGTTGGCCATCCGGAAGGCTATACCGCAAGCGATATAGTCGCCCGGTATAAGCGAATGAGAGGCTTTAATGTGCTGCATCCTATGGGATGGGATGCGTTTGGCCTGCCTGCGGAACAATATGCTATTGAGACCGGTACACATCCTGCGGAAATCACGCAGAAAAACATCGACAAGATGCGTCAGCAAATCAAGTCACTGGGCTTTAGCTATGACTGGGACCGGGAAGTCAATACTACCGATCCAAATTACTACAAGTGGACGCAATGGATATTTCTGAAATTTTTTAATAGTTATTTTGACGAGACCGAACAAAAAGCCAAGCCGATTGAACAGTTAAACCTTCCAGAAGAATTGAGTGAACAAGATAAACATATATCTATAGATAATTATCGTTTGGCTTACGAGGCAGAAGTGCCAGTTAATTGGTGTCCGGCGCTGGGGACAGTGCTGGCGAATGAAGAAGTGGTGGGAGGTCTTAGTGAACGCGGAGGCCATCCGGTAATCAGAAAGCCGATGCGACAGTGGATGCTGCGAATAACAAAATACGCGGAGAGGCTGCTCGAAGATTTGAAGGAGGTCGATTGGCCGGAGTCAATAAAAAAACTGCAACATGACTGGATCGGTAAAAGCGTTGGGGCCGATGTGGATTTCAAAGTCGATGGTTTTAATGAAAGCATTCGTGTTTTTACTACGCGTCCCGATACGTTATTCGGCGCCACATATATGGTCCTGGCACCGGAGCACGATTTAGTTGATAAGATTTCGGTTGATGAGAAAAAAGAAGCAATTGAAATCTATCGTCAGCTTGCAGCTACCAAGAGTGACCTCGACCGCACCGATTTAGCGAAAGAAAAAACCGGAGTATTTACCGGAGCTTACGCCATAAATCCGGTCAACAGCCAAAAGATTCCAATCTGGATAAGTGATTATGTTTTGATTAGCTATGGTACCGGTGCGATTATGGCGGTGCCTGCTCACGATGAACGTGACTTCGAGTTCGCGAATAAATTTGGGCTTCCTATTATCCCGGTTGTTGAACCACCCGACAAAGAACAGGCAGAGCTTGTCAGGCAGGGCAAATTGTGTTTTGTCGGTGATGGCAAGGCAATCAATAGCGGGCAGTTTGATGGTATGCCGACAGCAGTGTTCAAAGAGCAAATCACGGATTGGCTCCAGCAAAAAGGCTTGGGCAGAAAGGCTGTGAACTATAAACTGCGTGACTGGCTTTTCAGCAGGCAGCGCTACTGGGGCGAGCCGTTTCCGATTTTGCATATCCTTCGACCCGGCTCAGGACGGGCCGGAAATAGTCGTATCGTAGGGCTTAACGAAGAAGATTTGCCGTTAGAGCTACCGGAGGTGGAAAATTATAAGCCGCCGGGAACAGGAGAATCGCCGTTAGCCAATATCAATGATT
>CAZVUF010000073.1:0-1166 GCA_964629355.1 uncultured Pirellulales bacterium
TCTAACGGGTTTTACATTAATAGAGCTTTTAGTAGTAATAGCCATTATTGCGTTATTGATGGCGGTACTTATGCCGGCAATACAACGGGTTAAGAAACAGGCAACGGCAGTCGCCTGTCTATCAAGACTTCGTCAATGGGGTTTAATATATTCTATTTATACCACCGACAATAACGGCTGTTTCGAGACAAGGCCTTTGGGCACCAATTATGACAAGATGTGGCCTGAACTACTTCAGCCGTATTACAAAGACCCAATGATGCGATGCTGTCCGGTGGCCAAGAATCCTAACAATAACTGGGGCCCGTTCGGCACCTGGGGCACAAAGGGAGGACCAGCGGACACAGATTGGGGTTGGGGAGGCAATTGGGTTCCAAAGGCAGGATTCTTCGGCAGCTATGGTGAGAGTCGCTATGTCCTTAACAACTCAAATGAGGAATACTGGAGGCGAACCGATGTAAAAAATGCAGATACAATCCCGGTGTTCCTGGATTGTATGTATGTGGCTATCAGCCCCTCTGACGCAGATGAACCTCCCGAACTTGATGGCGAACGCTCTAATCAAATGCAGTTTTCATGTATCAATCGACATATCGGTTATGTCAACGTCCTTTTTATGGATTGGAGCTCCAGAAAAGTCGGTCTCAAGGAGCTCTGGACACTAAAGTGGCATCGTCAGTACGACATAACTGGCTCCTGGACCATTGCTGGCGGCGTTGTACCTACGGACTGGCCACAATGGATGAGAGGCTTTAAGGCCTACTGAGAGTCGCCTCACATCACCGGTCGGATACTACTCTGCGAAGTCCCTAAGGGACGCAGCACGAGCCGACCATTTATGAAAAGCTTGACCTAATGTGATTACCTGCACCCTGTTTTCCTGATAGCCTGAAATTTTACTCTTCAAGACAGACAATGCCAAGGAAAAATCGTTCTGCAACCAAACCAAAAATCCACAATACCAATACAAACGGGGCCTATATTGAATAAATAAGCATAAGCCCCGTACGATACTTAGCACTTCATCAAACCACTATTGCTCAGGAATAGGAAGACGCAGTCCAATATCATCAATGTACAGCGTACCCGCACCACCATGTTTTGGATTCGCTCTATCGCCGACACCAATGACCATACTCTTAATAGCCTGCAGATTCACGCCGGTA
>CAZVUF010000073.1:1266-11119 GCA_964629355.1 uncultured Pirellulales bacterium
TAAAGTCAATTAGTGGAATGTTCCACTCTGTCCAGCTTCCTATGGTCGTTGCAGCCGGATCTGGATGTTTAACAACCGCGCTATTGCCAGCGCTATCCTGTAACACTACATAAAGTCCCTCAGGGACATTACTTTCTATCCCGATATCCTGCGATTGCCAGTCGCCAGTAGCTGAGCTGGGCAGGGTAACGTTGGAAAATTCCGCTGTACAGGTTGCGTTTACATTGTGGCTTGTTAAGCATAAGCCCACATATACTTCAGCAAGCATAGGTATACTCACAGAGCCCAACGGTATCCAGTTAGTTCCGTTAGCTGAATATCGAGCCGTAAACGTGTTGCCACTGCGGATTAATCTGACCCATTGTGGAGCCATGATGCCGGCCTGTGCACCTAAGGTCTCTGTAGTAGCACCGAGGCTTGAACGGCTCTGGAAGGCAACTCCATTGCTCGGCGTGACCACTACCATGACGTGTGCTGAGCCGGGATCAAGCGACTCGCGAATCATTATTCCAGCCTTGGCCCATGGGTCGGTGTTAGTGATGCTGACCACCCTCGCTGTCACAGTCCCACCGCTTGAGAGCTGCTTATAGGCAAAATGGAACTGGTCGGATACATCCCAGATATCCGCACCGGCTGCATTCATTCTGAAACCGGCCGCGGTCGTTGTGAAGCTGCCAACAGATGCCGGTACGCCTCTGAACCACAGTGTTAAGGCGTTAACACCCATTCTCGTCCAATCCTGCGCAGTCGTCCATTCGCGTTCGGCTTCAGAAAAAGTTAGTGTTCCACTCTGCTCATAACCGGTACCTTCATTCACGGTACCATCATTATCATAGCGCATATACATTGCCTGAAAACCGTCGTGAACGATACTGCGCTCGGCAAATGGAGGATCAAAGTAACCCACCGTCATGCCCGTATTATTCACATAGTAGTCTACCCACACATCAAATATCCTGTTATTGATATCGTCATAGCCTTCAAAGTCATCCACAATAAGATAGTAGAGTATAGTAAAGCTCCAGACCCTGCCTCTGCTGATAGTTGTGTCGGTGTTGAACTCATCGACCCTCCAGTAGTAAGTCTGGCCTGGTATAAGCTCTTCCGGCGGAGTATAAGTGTTTGGATCCTGTCGGCCACGATATATACCTGTTGTATCGGATATCTCGGCACTTCCCACGGCATTCGCATCGGTTCCGAAGTACACGTCGTGTTGAGCTGCATTTTCTCCAGTCAGCCAGCTCAGAGAAGTAAAATGCTCAATGTCTGGTGTCGAACCACTTGCCGGACTTGGTCTGGTAGCAAATTCCGATTTAGTAACTATAATCTGATGAATCTCTTGTTGGCTAAGCGCCCGGTTGTAAATACGAACATCGTCTATCAGACCGTTATACCACATCCATGTCTGCGCAGCGTCACTTCCTATATTGACATTAAAGGCACTGATGTCTATAGACCCGGCATGAGCAGCATTTGCCTTTAATTCCCCGTCAATATACAATGCAAGATTGCTACCATCGTAAGTTCCGGCAATATGATGCCAGACGCCGTTAAATGCGCCACTTACCATATAAGTAGCCGAGAATGGTGAGCCGCCATCATAGATGTAAAATCCTATGCTATTATCAGCACCGTGTCTTAGTGCATAACTATTGTTACCTTTGGTTATATAAGGATTATCTTCACTGTTGCCCGCGTCATTTGTATTGACCCATGCTGAAAGCGTGATTGCGGTGGTAATATTCAGACTCGCCGCATTGCCGCAGTCAACATATTCATCATAACCTCCGGAGAAGCTAAGCGCACCATCTATTTGGCCAACCACCCATTGTGGGCTACCAACAAGTTTGGCGTGATTACCTTGGCCGGACCAGTCAAATACATCCCGGCCTTCACCCTCATCTAACGGCCACCATGCGACAAGATTAGGATCGGTAACCGTTATTTGCGGAGCTGTTGTAAAAGTCCAGATGTCACCTTCATGTATTTCTTTGCCGTCGTCTTCGTTAATCCTCCAATAGTAAACCGTGTCAAATGCGAGCGGTCCTGGACTGAAGGTGTTTACATCAACAACACCTTTGTAAGTCCTGCCTGTGCCGTTGAGCACTTCGTCCCGATTACTGCCGAAGTACACGTGATGATGAAGTGCAAGTGTACCTTCAGTCCAGCCTAACATAACATCTGTGTCCACAAATTTAGCGCCATCAGCAGGAGTTGGATTATGAGCAGTTGGTTGAGGGACATTAAATTTCCAGATTTCTCCACGCCAGACATCGGTACCACTGACCTCATCGACTCGCCAATAATAGGTTGCACCGGCAGTAAGGTCTGTTACTGTGAAACTATTAGCATCCTGACGTGCTTTATAAACTTCAGCGGGTCCCATTGGGCTGCTGCTGGAGGCGTTAGTTACATCATTCAAATTGTCGGTAAAATAGATATCGTGCTGGATTGCAAGAGGCCCTGGCTGCCACTGAAGAGTTACAGTTGTGCCTTCAGCTAAGCTATCATTTGCCGGACTTGGATTTATTGCAATAGGGGGGATGCTTATAATACTAACACTGTCGATATTAATCTGCGCAAACCAGAATTGGTTTGAAGGGGCACGAGTGCTCACATTTGCAAAACCGAGCTGCAACTGGTTGCCAAGACCGGGTGGATTAGCGCCCGTTGTTAAGTAAAATATCTGATGCGTCCAGGAATTTCTTGGCTGATTCGGGTTTTGTAAGTCGTATGTAGCGGTATCAATTCTTGTTAAAGCACCGGATTCTTGAAGAAATGCCTCAAGAATGCCCCCAAAAGTACCTTCAGTACCACCTCTACGGCCGACCCATACAGAGACCTTATAGCTCTTATTGGCTTCAACGAGAACGGGATTACCTTGTTCCTGCAGACCTTGATAAATCTGGCCGCTCTGATTCAGGAAACAGATATTTTGACCGTCCTGGGCTGGCGGAGTGAGGGCACCGGCTGCCAAATTCTGCGCACCGGCAGAATTAACGCAAGTCCAGCTCGTCGCAACCCCCTCAGCCCAAGCTCCATCAGCAAGCGTTTGGGCCTCGAAGTCTCCATTGAGCAAGGTTACCTGACCAAAAGCCGGCACAACCAAACTTAACATTAAAACAATAGAAATTGAATAAACCATTTTCTTACACATAACATTCCTCCTACTTAAAATATGGATTGATAACTGAAATGTGGATACATCCCTACCTCAATACCTTTAAAGTCCCAAAAATGAAGATAAAATTCTACATCTTAAATGAATAAAATCCTCAAAACTCCTCTGTTGAATTTATATCAGATATGCCACCCCAATTTCAAATAAAATTTTTTAATTGTTATCCACGAAATAACACACTCCAAGATGGTCAAAATCAGCCCTCTAACATTCAGCTAATAAGAGCTTTGCCATCCGTGGCTTTTGCTTACCGGGTATCTTTTAATGCATTTCTAATTCCGCTTTATAATCAAAGTCTCATAAACTGAATTTTGAACTCCAAGTAAAACCGACCTCTGGCAAATCAGTTCTTATTCTTATATTGAAGTTTGAGACGTGTAAATAAACAAGGTTGTTTTTGAGATTAAAGGAAAGTATAAAAAAAGAGACTGATGACGGATTGTTAGCCATCAGTCTCAGCTTTTCCATCGCCCCGCGGCTTTCAAAATTGCAGCCTCTCCGCAATCACTGCTGCAAAAAACGACCGGAGCCGATTATTAGCTATTCGAAAGCAATACCAACACCGATACTCGCGTCATCGAGCGTTTGTTTACGTTCGACTCTCACCACCCGACCTCTCTTTATACGGGCAAACTGTCCCTTTTGCTCAGCTAAAGTGGTTGTGCGCGGGAAATTAATCTCCACAACATTGCCCGGTAGGATCGGCATTGTCATTGGAACCGTGATAAAAGCTCCTATCTTGCTAATATTTGAGCTTCTGCCATTAAAGAACCGATTAGCCTGCGGCAACCAAACACTAATAGGCCAGGAAAGATTAGTCCGACTCTCCATTCTTTGCTCAACTATAGTCTCCATAATCAAAATCTCCTTTCAATTACGGTTCCACTAATGATTATCATATCGGCAATGTTAATTTGGATAGATTAGTACATTTACACAAAATCCAAACTTTTCCTAAAGACTTTTTTACCACTTCTCCATTAGATTTATTTTAGCTTTTATTATCGGGCGTTTTCAATTTGGCAGTTAAGAACCAGAAGATTTTTCAGGAACATCTTATTACGACGTGGGATATTTTTATCGCCGGAATGAGTCAGCGTTATTTATGAATGTCCCAATATCGCAGCTTGATATATCTTGTCAATCGTTGGAACAACAATTTCAAAGAAGTTTTCTTGCGATTCCGAGACATTCAGTGTATTCTGTAAAGCCGATGCATATAAAAGTTGTAAAACTTGATGCAACTAAAGCTAATATAGCAAAAATCAAAGAGGCTGCAGCGACGGTCGACGCTGGAGGACTCGTTGCATTTCCTACCGAAACAGTTTATGGAATTGCCTGTCGGGTCAGGCAAGATTCATTACAAAAGCTGGACAATCTCAAAGGTAATCGCCTCGATAAATACTATACACTACATATCAGCCAGACACGTGATGTCACAAAATACGTGCCTACAATTGGGATAAGAGCTAAAAAATTAATCAAGAACGCTTGGCCCGGTCCCCTGACCATAGTCTTCCCATTAAATGAACAGGACCTGTATAAGCAGCAAAAGAATCTCAAGAGAGAAGTCTTCGAAGGCTTATATAAAAACAGCTCCATAGGTATCCGCTGCCCTGATAATCCGATAGCTTCAATATTGCTGAGGCTGACGCACAATCCTGTAGTTGCACCTAGCGCAAACATAACGAGCCAGGAACCACCTGTAGAACCGGAACAAGTCCTCGCACAACTCTCGGATCAAATTGAGCTTCTACTTGACGCAGGGCCCTGCAAATACAAAAAGAGCAGCACCGTAGTGAAAGTGGGCACAAAAAAGCTGGAAATTCTAAGGCCCGGCGTATATTCCCAAACAGAACTGGAAGAACTATCCACAGTCAGATTTCTGTTCGTTTGCACCGGAAATACCTGCCGAAGTGCTATGGCTGAGGGAATATGCCGCAAATATCTTACAGAAAAATTAGAATGCAACATTGACGAACTCGGCAAAACCGGTTATAAAGTTTCTTCAGCCGGTGTCATGGATATTACCGGTGCTCCGGCAAGCACGGAAGCGATAGCAGCTTGCGAAGCTCTGGGCATTAACATAACGACTCATAAGAGCAAGGTGTTGACCCCACAGCTTATCAAGGAAAGTGATTTTATATTCGCAATGGAACAAGTACACTACAATCACATTACTGCTATGTGCCCTGATGCCCAGAGTAAGTGTATGCTGCTTGCGGAAAATCAAAACATTTCTGACCCGATATGCCAGGAGCAAGATGTCTTCAATAATTGTGCAGCTTTGATAGAAAAAGCCGTAAAAAAAAGGATTAACGAGCTTTTAATCCGTTCTCCGTAGTACTACGAAGGATGAATATGAAAATAGCAATTGGAAGCGATCATCGCGGTTTTGAGGTGAAACAGATAATCAAGGCCATAATTACTCAGTTTGGCCATGAATGCATCGATGTCGGCACCAATGACAACAATCCGGTTGATTACCCTGATTTAGCCTACTCAGCAGCGATAGCAGTGTCTAAAAAAGAGGCTGACAGAGCTATTTTGATGTGTGCAACCGGGCTTGGAATGTGTATCGCTGCAAACAAAATAAAAGGAATCAGAGCAGTATTATGCCATGATGACTTGTGCGCTCAGATTTCACGAGACCACAATGACGCGAATGTCCTTTGTCTGTCAGGCGATCAAATAGGAGAAGTGATGCTGCGCAAAATTATAGAAGTCTGGCTAAATACTGAATTTGCCGGCGGAAGACATCAGAGAAGAGTGAATAAAATAGCAGCTATCGAAGAAGGCAAAGATCCACGAGAAATCACAACTGCCTGACTCAACTAATAACCTTCAACCGGAAGACCTTAATTCTCGGGTCATAACTGACGGGCGGATGATACTGTCATCCACTCAAGTCTTTTCTTCAGTTGCACAAAAGATAATTGCAGCGTTGTGATGCGGTCGTTAAGTCCTGAGATATCTGTTACATGCCTTTGCAACTGAGTTGTGAGTTCCTGAGTCTTTGCTTGAGCGTCTTTTGCATCCGTAAGTGCCGCCATCCAAAGTCCAATCAGTTCATTAGCCCGCTTCTGCAGACCATCCCGGACCTTATAGAGAGTATCAACTTTTCGTTGTAGTTCATCACGCGACTGAGTCAGATTCCCTATCTGCTGTTGCAGATTATCCCGCGACTCGATAAGCTGAACGACCTGCTTTTGCAGCTCATCGCGTGATACATTAATTTCATTGATTTGGTCTTTCAAATCATCTCGTGCCTGAGTTACTTCAGCGAGTTTGGCCTCAGCTTCCCGTAACGACTCTGACATCTTGGTCACATCCACCTTAAAGGTGTCTCTTTCGCTCTGGTTTTTTTCCAAATCGGCCTGGAGCTTTGCCAATTGTGTTTTGGCTTGTTCAGCCTCGGCGAGAGCTTTTTGCTTCTCTATATCATCACAGCCAAAGAGAGTAAGCAAACAAGCAAAGGTAAGTAAGAGTGCAGAAATCCGTTTCCACTTTATCATTGCGGTCCTCCTTTACCGTTAGGCTCAATTGAGCCACAATATTGATATACTCTGCCTCGTGCAGAATGAAAAAGCAAATCAAACTTTAGCAGTCCGCTGCAGACGGGTCGCTCCGGCCGAGGCGGTTTTTGCAGTTGGTTTTATCGGCACCACACGTAGACGCAGCTTTCTTCTGCTTACTGCTTCGGCCCCTATTGAACGCAATTTTTGGTATCTATTTTCAAGCAGGTTATCAATCTTAGTGCGTTTGAGGTCTGCTAAGGTTTTAGCTATATAACTTTCGACATTATACACAGTATCGTGAACGTTACGATGCGCCCCGCCAAGCGGTTCCGGAATAATTGCGTCAATCAAACCCAGCTTAAGCAAATCTCTGCTGGTCATCTTAAGAGCCTGAGCGGCATCGGCTGCCTGGGAACCATCCCGCCAAAGAATCGCGGCACAACCCTCGGGTGATATTACCGAATAATAAGCAAATTCAAGCATCGCCATCCTATCGCCTACGCCTATTCCCAGAGCGCCGCCTGAGCCGCCCTCACCAATGCAGATGCAGATTATCGGCACTCTCAAACGTGACATCTCCGTAAGATTGACCGCTATTGCCTGAGCCTGACCGCGCTCTTCCGCCCCAATGCCTGGATAAGCACCCGGCGTGTCAATGAGCGTGACGATAGGAATACCATACTTTTCGGCAAATTTCATCTTGGCTATCGCCTTGCGGTATCCTTCAGGATTAGGACATCCGAAATTGCAGGCTATCTTTTCTTTCATTGTCTTACCTTTGTTTTGGCCCACAATTAATACCTTGCTCCTGGCGATTTGACCGATACCGGTTATGATTGCTCGGTCGTCGCCGAAATATCTATCGCCGTGTAACTCGCGAAAATCCTTTACTATCAGGTCAAGGTAATCTGCAAGGATGGGTCTCTTCGGATGGCGAGCCACCTGGACAATCTGCCAGGCGGTTAGATTTGAATAGATTCGTTTTAGTTTGGCTACTTGCTCTTGTTGCAGGCGGCGAATTTCAGCAGAATAATCAATACCTTTGACAGAGTTGAGCTTGCGTAGCTCTTCCATCTGTCGGTCAATGTCAGCTACCTTTTCCTCAAAATCCAGAAACCGATTGTTACCGTTTTTATCGAAATTTGGTGGCATTCTAATTCCTGAGCATCTCCCTTAGCTTTATTCGGCAGATGTCAACATAGATATACAACAAAAATATACGCTATACAAAAAACTGCCCACACAGTGTGCGGGACTTCGTTTCCTTTTGCCATAGCCGTTGGCTCTTTCTAAAATGAGAAATGTTAGCATTTTAACAGTATAAATTAAAGAAAAAAATTGACATCCGAGGCGGCCTGCTATAGTTTTTAGCAGAAATCATTTTCTGCTGTTTTTTCATAAGGTCTTTACAATGAAAGAGTTAAGACAAATAACCGTCGTTGGACTTGGTCTTTTAGGGGGTTCGGCAGCTTTAGCGATTTTACGCTCTTTGCCCGGAGTAAAAGTAACAGGCTACGCGCACCGCCCTGCTACTCGCCGAAAAGCAAAGAAGCTGGCTATTGCAATTGAAATCACCGACGACATAATCAAAAGCGTTTCGCAGGCAGACCTGGTTATTTTGGCCACGCCTATCTGCACGTTTGAAAAAATCTTTAGTAAAATTGCCGGTTCGTTACCGAGGGGAAGTATTATAACCGACATCGGCTCAACAAAGGTCCTGCCTCACCGCTGGGCAGAAAAGAGATTGCCCGATACAATTCATTATGTAGGCTCGCACCCGATTGCAGGCTCTGAACAAAGAGGCGTAGAATTTGCCAGAGACGATTTATTCGACCAAGCACTTTGCATCTTGACAACGGCTCCAAAAACCAATCGCCAGGCTGTGCTGACACTTAGGAAATTCTGGTCGGACCTTGGTTGCAGAGTGAAGTTGATGACGCTGAAAGAGCATGATAGAATCTTTGCGAATGTAAGTCATCTGCCGCATGTAACCGCTGCAGCATTGACAAACGCCAACAACTTAGAAGAACTAAAATTAGCAGGCAAAGGTTTTATAGATACATCCAGAATAGCATCGGGACCAACCAATATCTGGGCTGATGTTCTGCTAACAAATGCAAGCAACATTAACCACGGTATCGATAGAATCATTGTTGAACTATCAAAGCTGAAAAAGGCAATCAAGCACCAGGATAGAAAGCAGATTGAGAAACTTCTCGAATCGGCGAGAAGCAAACGTGCCGCATTGATAAACTATAAAATGAAAAAGAGGGAACTAATATCATGAAACAGTGGCGTTTCGAGGTCTTTAACCAGACCAGCTTTACGGATGTGCATGGCAACAGCGTCCTCGAAGACATTAAGGAACTGGGCATCAGCTCGGTCGAAGCAGTTCAATCAGCTAAAGTCTTTCTGATAGAAGCTGACTTTGATGAAGCCTTTGCAAAGCGTTTGGCAAAAGAGCTTTTAGCTGATCCAGTCTGCGAACAGTATTACATAGGTAGAAGCGGCCCGCCAGCCGGGCTGGCAAAGGCAACACTGATTGAGGTACACCTGAAAAGCGGCGTCACCGACCCTGTCGCAGAATCCGTAATGGCAGCTCTTGCCGATATGGGCGTCAAAGCTAACAATGTTCGTACCGCTTGTAAGTATGTCCTCTTAGGCGATATAAAATCGAATAAGATCGAAACCATCGCCAAGAAAATCTTAGCTAATGACTGTATTGAAGTTGTGCTAATAGGTAATGAAGCTGAACCGCCAAGCCCGCATCTAAAATCATACGAGCTAAATATCACACATTGGCCCATCCGTAACCTGGATGATAATGGTTTAATGGCACTAAGCAAGAAAAAGGATCTTTTCCTGAATCTGGTGGAGATGCAGACTATCCAAAAATATTACCAGCAGCTCGATAGAGACCCCACCGATGTTGAGCTTGAGGCAATCGCTCAGACCTGGAGCGAGCACTGCGTACACAAAACACTCAAAAGTGCAGTCGATATGACAATTGACGGCAAGCAAATTCACTTTGACAACCTGTTGAAAGACACTATTTTCAAAGCCACTAAGCAGCTTAACAAAGAATGGTGCATTTCAGTCTTTACCGATAACGCCGGTGTAGTGGAATTTGACGAAGATTCAGCAATATGTTTCA
>CAZVUF010000074.1:0-11083 GCA_964629355.1 uncultured Pirellulales bacterium
CTTCCCTAAGGGACGCTCTAGCCAAGCTGAGCTACTCCCCAGTCAATCGCTAACAACTATAACATCTCAGCCTTTCATTTTCAAGCTATAATAAATTGACAGGGTCTATATCTATGGCAACTTTAACCACTGGGCGAACAGGCCGATCCTGTCGTAGCCCATTAAATAATTCTCGTAGAATCGATGCTTGCGGAGCCTGGACAATTATTTGCATCCGGTGAAAACGCTGAATTCTACTTATCACTGCAGGCATCGGCCCCCGAACTATCGCCTTGAGCTTCTCGCGCCGGATAACCAGATCGATCTTTTCTCGCATCCTGCTACAGGCAGTCTCAAGCCTGTCGAATGTCCTATCCCGCAGAGTGACAACTGCTAATCGCCAAAACGGCGGCAAATTGCATACCTTACGATGCTTTAATTCTTCTTTTATAAAACCATCAAAATCCCCGGCTAAGGCAAATTTTATAGCTGGCTGATCTGGCAAAAATGTCTGAACAAATACCGTGCCCTTTTTGGCTGAGCGACCTGCACGACCAGCTACCTGAGAAATCAATTGAAAGGTACGCTCATTTGCTCGGAAATCCGGCAGATAAAGGCAAGTATCGGCACTGATAATGCCAACCAACGTGACATTAGGAAAATGCAGCCCTTTAGCCAGCATTTGTGTCCCGGCTAATATATCAATTCGCCCCTCGCTGAAGTCTCTCAAGACTTTGTAATAATCTCCACTTGCCATAGAATCGCTATCAACCCTTGAGACATTGGCCTGAGGAAACTTCATAGCTAATTCCTCTTCGAGTCGTTGTGAGCCGAGTCCTATCATCGCTAACCGAGCACCGCATAAGAGACATTTTTCAGGCACCAGAGTCTGCGCCAAACAGTAGTGACATACTGCGTAACCAGAGGCTATATGCTTTCCGGTAACTGTCCGGATTTCACGGTGGGCAGGAACTTCCAATCTGTGGAAGGTCAGCGTCACATCACAGTTACGGCATTGCAAAGTATGCTTACATGAGGGACAAAAAATAAAATTACTGTAACCGCGTCTGTTCAAAAGCAAAATCGCCTGCTCCCTTTTCGCAAGCGTCTGTTTCAGCCCTTCAGCCAATGGCTCACTTATAAGACTGATACCTTTCTGCACCGAACCTATTTGCCGCAAATCGATTAACCTCATCTCTGGCATAGGCAGGTTCATCACCCTTTTCGGCAAACGTAACAAGCTAAAATATTTTTTACTTCGGCAATTGGACAGTGTCTCCAGCGACGGTGTTGCGCTTCCTAAAATACAAAGCGTATTAGCTAATTGCGCTCGTTTTATCGCTACATCTCTGCCATTGTACCGTGGGGCCGTATCCTGCTTGTAGCTGGGCTCGTGCTCCTCATCAACAACGATAAGCCCAAGCCTCGGAAGCGGCGCAAAAACAGCCGAGCGAGCACCTATAACCACATCGGCATCGCCCGATTTTATTTTTTGCCACTGCACATTTCGCTGGGCAGCCGTTAGACCAGAGTGCATCACTGCGATTTTCTCAAACCTTGCGCTGAACCGCTGAATCGTTTGAGTCGTAAGAGCAATCTCAGGAAGCAAAACGATGGCACTTTTACCGGTTCGCAAAACATCCTCGATTGCTCTTATATAAAGCTCGGTCTTGCCGCTATCGGTCACGCCGTGCAGAAGTGTAACACTAAATTGTCCTGATTCTATTTCGTCTTTGAAATAATCCAGGGCTTTTTGCTGGTCTTCATTAAGGACCACTTTCTCTGCTTTTATCGACATCCCCCTGGGAATGACAGGTAAAGATTTCAAGATCGTCTTCTCGGCTACTTTAATTACCTGTTTTTGCGCTAATTTCTTTATAGGTTCTTTTCCACAGCCGATTTCTGCTAAGAGGCTTTGCAACTCTAAAGCCGCCCCTGAAATAAAAGCCCCCTTTTCCTGCAAGTGCTCAACAATCTGCTTTTGTTTTTTGCCTCTTAGCTGCTTAGCAATCTCAACAATATTCTCGGCAGCAATCACAAGATAGATATACTTTTCTGTTCTCGCACCAACAGCTCTTTTAACCGCTGCCGGCACCATCGCTGCCAAAACTTGTCCCAGGGGACAAACATAATAGCTGCTTATCCAATGTGCCAGATTCATAAGCTCGGAACTAAGCAACGGCTCCTTATCAATAATTTTAACGACTTTTTTTAGCTTGAACTGTCTTTTGCCTGCGTTTGTTACTGCGAACTCAGTAGAATAATCTCGTTTTTCAACCGCAATACAAAATCCAATTTCAAGTTTATTTTTTTTGCCGAACGGAACTTCTACTCGCTGGCCTGCTTCAATCGGCCAGTATTCATCTGGCAGGAGGTAATCGAATTCCGTATCTGCTGCCGACTCAAACGCTACACGGATGATGTGATGACAGGATGTTTCCTCAATTTCTTCGGAAAATAAATTTTTGGTTTGATATTTACTCATTCAGGTACCTGCGGTAAAACCGCAGGAAAGCATTCAGCCATGCAATTCCTCGACCCAACTCAGGACGAGTTTATTGCGAGGTTTTAAATTTCAAAAAACACCGAAGGCCATCACAGGGGCTCCGGGAAATGCCACGGAAGAATCCGAATGTCCCAGTACTATGCCGTCACTTATGCAAACAATCGTGTCCTGCAATTTGCCGAACGTATTGTAAATCTTCGCTACCGCCTGGCCCTTTTTAACAACGTCACCGGCTTTGGCCAAAAAACGAATTACACCGCTGGCAGAACTAAAAGGTTCCGTTGAAAACCTGAGAGTTTTTCCTTTTACAACCTCCGGTAGCCCAAAACTAAATGTCTCTTCCGGCTTATCAACCATTCCCAGATAAGCTAAAATATCCAGAACGGACTTCATCCCATATTCCACATTTCGCTCATTAACAACATACGACTCACCCAGCTCAATCGTCAGAGCAGGAATATCATGCCTCAGCAAACTAAAAGACAAGGATTCTTCTACCACATCATTATCAAGAATGACCAAAAAGCCGGATTTTTCGGCAGCCGCTTTGGCTTTTTCATACGCCTGTTTATGAGGCTGGCCCGGATTGGGATCTATGACAGTATATGGAATGGATTTAACCCAGTCATTATGAAGGTCAAGAACCAAGCTCGGCTTTGTTTGTTTTATGGTGGTAAATATTTTATCCGCAATCCTCTGTGCCAGAGAGCCGCTTTTACTGCCGGGAAAAGAGCGATTAAGGTCTTCTCGGCTGATAGTAATATTTCTTGAGGCTGCTTCAAACCCGATTGGATTCATTAGTGGAAAAGCATAAAGTGAGCCTTTAACCAGCGGCTGCTTTTGGAGCGTTTTGAAGACTTCCTGGATTGTGACTATTCCGGTGACTTCATCTCCGTGGATACAGCCGGTCAGCCAGACCACCGGCCCGGAATTGACGCTTTCGATGGACATAAAGGGCAGCCGCTTACGGGACAAATCCGAGCCGGTTAAGATTTTTATAAAAGAATATCGAACCTTCTGAGATATTCCTTTGTCCGTATTTGCTTTCATATTTTTACCTTATTTTTCAAGCACAACAGCTGTAATATTTAGCATATGGTTTCACCGCAGATTAAAATATTCTGTAGTTATTTCATTTACACAATCGCCGATGGCCAGTGACGCTGTTGCAGCCGGCGAGGGAGCATTCAGAACGTGAACCGAATTTTTTCCCCTTTCTATCTTAAAATCATCAATAAGCTCGCCTTTCGGCCCAAGGGCTTGAGCTCGCACTCCGGCACCACCCGGCTTTATGTCATCCGGACCAAGAGAAGGAACAAGCCTTTGCAATTGTCTAAGAAATAGCTTTTTGCAGAAAGCTCTTTTATATTCACCAAGACCATACCGCCAGTGCTTTCGGAACATTTTCCATGTCCCCCAGTACGTCAGTGATTCCCAGGTATCCGCAAAGTTAAAATCGGTTTTTCCGTAACCCTCTCTCTTAAATGACAAAACCGCGTTAGGCCCGCACTCCACCGAGCCATCAATCTTGCGGGTAAAATGGATGCCGAGAAAAGGAAAAGCCAGGTCAGGAACCGGATAAATCAAACTTTTTACTTTCTCAGATGCCTCTACGGTCAACTCATAATAATCACCACGGAAAGGTACTATTCTCATCTTTGGGTTGAGACCATCCATTTGGGCAATTCTATCGCACTGAAGGCCGGCACAGTTGATAATGTACTTCGTGGCAAAATTCACTTTATTTGTCAGAACGCTCGTATAAAAATCATGCCTGTTAAAGCCGGTTACTTCATGCGAAGTTAAAACTCTATTTGCTTGACCTCTTTCTTCTATCAACCGTCCTAATGTTTTGGCAACTTCGGTAAAATCAATCACTCCTGTACACGGTACGCGAATACCTGCGATGCCTTCACAATAAGGCTCAATCTCCCTGATTTCATCCGTGCCGATTTTTTCAACGCCTTCTATTTGGTTTTCCAAGCCGTTCTGGTAAACCAGCTCAAGGCCCGGCAGATCTTTTTCTCTCGTTGCTACAATTATCTTGCCGGTAATCTCACAGGGAATATTATGCTTTTCGGCAAAAGCTACCAACTCTTTACGCCCCTTAGTGCAGGTCTTTGCCTTGGCTGAGCCGGGCTTATAGTATAGACCTGAATGGATAACACCGGAATTATGGCCCGTTTGATGAGCCGCCAACTGCTCTTCTTTTTCCAGCACCGCAATTCGAATATTGGGATGCGCCAGCATAATCTTGTAGGCTGAGGCCAAGCCGACAATCCCGCCGCCTATTACCACAATATCAAAATCAATCCCTTGACCCATTTACGCAAATCCTTAAAAGTAACTTCATCACCGGCGCATACAATAATCAATATGACTATGTACGTCAATTTAGAACTATATTCACCTAAAACCAACGGGATTTCAATAGTACAAGAAATGCGTGATTAGAGCCGAAAAACTGGACATGCTACATATCGGGAATGACCTCCGGATAAACCTGACCGGTGGGACTTATCTTGAAGACATATATCAGCCCCTTTCTCAGCCTCGAATAGACAACGTTGCCATAGATAGCTTCGATGTCGTATTTTTTCAGCCTTTCCGGGTCATTTGCCAGCTCCCAAACATTTGACCAAAAAAGCTGCTTATGCCCCAAAGGCAGAGCAGCAAGCAAATCCTTATATCTGTTGGGTTCGCTGCCCGGCTGTTCTATTATAAAGCCGTCCTGCGGATTCATTTTTTCGCCATATACCCTTCTCCAGAGATATAGCGCCTTCGATTTGCCGTCCATTACCATTTTATTCCCGAACTTCACAATCAACGCATCAAAATGAATAATATCGCCCTCTATAGCATATTCTTTCTCTAAGATTTTTTTCAGTTTGTCATCCTTGGCTGTCTCAACAAATTTTATAGTCGTAAAAAGCTGCTTATCCTTTGTTCCCTGTGAGATCACCTTTGCGTAGCCGATTTGTTCCTCATTCGTCAGGTTGGTTATTGCCTGTTTAAGATGTTTATTCTCAGCTAAAAGCTCATGTATGGTTTTTTCGCCGCTATTCAGATAAATAAAGATAGCGAGACCAGCTAATATAAGTATAAAAAAAAGATTCTTTATTTTCCTGCTTTTTTCAGCCATTGATACGCCTCAGGTGTATTTATATACATCTCCGAGTAATGAATCACTGCTACAGTAAGGAATTTCTCCTAAGCTTATAATCGGCAACACAACCGAGTTTTCTGCACCATAAACTTATATGTAAAGACACATCTTGATACGCTCATAATTCCATTATTTTTTACAATTACTAAATCATCTGATTATCAGACGTGGGAAAAGCTTGAAGCTCTGCCACAGAGAATGTAAGCAGCTACTCAAAGCTGAATGAATTGTTCATTTTTTGGCTGTTTTGTCTAAACGAGCGGCTCTAAAATAAGACTGGAATGCATCAAACACAATTATTTCCAGCGGAGGAAGTGGAGCTCTTCTTTGGTTCTAATGAATTTAACTGTGCCATCGTTGAGTAGGACACAGCCGCCGCGTGGGTCGTGGTTGTCAAAGGTGAAAAGATCAGGGCCGCTGATATGATAGTTTAAGACAACTCAGGGCTATAAAAGTTAAAAATTATGCAATGTGTTACTCATCACACTGCACATTTTCCCACTGTAATCTGGGGTAATCTTTGCCTTCGCATATCATCCAGATATTTTCAAAGTCCCAGTCGGCGTCGAGAAATGTGCTTGACTTCTGCATCTCGGCCGTCGTTTTACCTGTGCCACCAACACTTTCAATCTGACCCGAGGTCTCGGTGTTCCAGAAACAGCCGATTATATTCCAACGTCTATCCATATAAAATCCCACCAAGCCGCCGACCTCGTCACTGCCAATGACCTTACCGATGCTATAGCAGTGAACCAGATTGCCTTCATTCCATCCGGTAAATCCACCAGTCGAATGGGTACTTTCGACTGAACCGGTGCTGTAGCAGTCAATTATCTGGTCTGTGTTATAGCCAACGAGGCCGCCGACAGAACTCCTGCCATTTACCGCACATGTACTGTAGCACTGGGTCACATTTTTTCTATTGGCCCCGACGAGGCCGCCGACATCCCAACCGCCGGTGACTTTGCCAGTGCTGTAGCTCGTTGCGATGATACCGTGATTTCTGCCCGCGAGGCCACCGATATAACTACCTGAACCTGTTATGTTGACATCCACGACTCCAAGGTCTTTAACCTCGGACTCGAATGACAAAAGACCAAAAAGACCCAGATAATCCTCGCCATTGATTGTTAGATGCGAAATAGTAAAGCCGTTGCCATCAAATATACCCCTGAAAGGAGTGTCCTCAGTGCCGATTATATTATACGATGGTCTTCCATCCTTGCCATCGTAAGCAGACAGGTCAATATGATTCATAAGCTTGAAATGTTTGTTCCATTCACACGTGAAAAGACCGACCAGATTAAGCTCATTCTCCGTGTAGATCAGATAAGGGCTATCCTCTGTTCCGGCACCTGTTAAAAATTCTGAGAGTGTTTCTCCGAATACAATTGGTTCTCCCGGTCTGTTTTCCCACCATAATCTCGGATAGTCTTTACCATCGTCAATAGTCCAGGTTCCTGCATTGCCGCATGTGCCCCAGGTGAGGAAAGTGCTGGCTGTTTGCATCTCGGATGTGGTCTTACCTATACCACCATCGCTTTGGTTAAGCCCACTAGTTTGGATATCCCAAAAGCAGTTAACAATTTTACCACTTGGCCATTGGTCCACTATTAATCCACCCAGACCTGAACTTCCCTCCCCGCAAGAAATACTTGTAGTGGAATAGCAGTTGATTATATTGCCACCTGAATGCTCTCCTACGAGACCTCCGATGATTCCGCTATTGTCCCCACCGGTGATGCTACCTGTAGCGTAGCAATTAGAAATCTGAGAGTAGTTTTTACCAACCATGCCCCCAATATAATGGCAGTAGTTTCCACCAAAAACATCAACATTTGAATAACAGTTTGCAATGCTTCCACCATTTACTCCAGCAAGACCGCCGATCCAGTAATGCCCGAGGGAAATGCTGCCAGTTACGCCGCAGTTAGTAATATTTCCTTCATTTGTGCCAACCAGAATTCCTGCTTTTTCTGTTCCCAATCCACCATTGATAGTAGCATTATTTAGAATAAGGTTGCTAATGGAACCACTAGTGCCTATATATCCAAACAGACCGAAATAGGATGCCGGCCTTAAATCACTGCCCATAGTCAGATTACTGATTATATGATAACTACCATCAAATGTGCCGGTAAAACCGCTACCAGGGCACACGCCTATACGGGTAGGTTCTATGTTCGTTAGGTCTAAATCAGAAGCAAGAGTAAAACTCTTATCCCAGAGTATGCTGGCTGTGCCAATACAGGCTAATTGTTCGGCATTAGAGATGATATAGGGGTCTTCCTGTGTACCATTGCCATTAAACCAATTGATGTTCGGTTCTGGTATAGTTTGTCCGGGATTTCCTTCCCACGCAAGGTGGGGATAGTCTTTACCGGCATTTAAAACCCAATTCGGGTCACCACCCCAGCCGTTGAGGCTATATACATTGGGGTCCATCATCTGAGCAGTTGTTAAACCTATTCCTCCTTCACTTATATATATATCGCTAATTTCTGTATTCCAGAAACAATCAACAATGGAAGCAGATGTCACACCAAAATTATCCCCGATGAGGCCTCCAAGGAATGGTTCTTCGTCCTTTACTGAAAGACTGCCGGAGGCATAGCATCTAATAATCGAGCCATCATAGATGGTTCCAACCAGACCACCAGTCGCCGGATTAAAATATCTACTGTAAACATCAACTGTGGTGTAGGAATTGATAATTATGCCTTTACTGTCGTAGCCTACCAAACCGCCAAGAAACTCACCACCGGTAGCTTTGCCTTTGGCGAAACAGTTGGATATATTTCCACCGTTTCCTCCAGCTAAACCACCTACGTCATTGTAACCTGTTAGATCACATATGGAGTAGCAATGAGAAATGCTTCCACCGTTTCCTCCTACCAAACCTCCAATCCCACCGCCATCAGCGAAAATACCGGCAGTTGCGCAGCAGTTGTAGATTGAACCATTCTTATAATTGCCTCCTACAAGACCTCCTATTCCGTCAGAGCCTTTAATGTTACCGCTGGCGAAGCAATCTAAGATGTTTCCATAATTACATCCTGCCAAGCAGCCTATATAAACTGAGGATTTTTCACCTATGATATTGGCATCAATGATTCCTATGTTTTGCACCTCTGCATATTTGTCTATAATGTCGAATAGTCCCAAATACATACGACCCCGAATAGTCAAATTTGAAACCGTAAATCCAGCTCCATCGAAATGTCCCCCAAAGCAGCAAATGGGTGCCATTGTCCAGGTGATACCGGAAAGATCAATATTATCCGTTAGTTCATAATAATCCAGCAAACCATAGTGACGGATGGCACCAATATCCTCGGCTGTGGCAATTCTATATGGATTATCTATGGTTCCTTCACCATCTAATTTGTGGATTTGGAATGTATCAGATAGGACAGTTAGTATGGGGTATCCACCATCTTCGGGTATAAGCCATAAATCAACTGCTCCATTTCCGCGTTCGCCAACTAAATCCCATCCTGCCGAAATGTATGTATTTGGATCCTGCATCTCGGCAGTGGTGAGCCCCGTACCCACAGCGCTGGTAGATAAACCACTGGATTCGATATCCCAGAAGCTATGAATCGTATAGTCGCCATCATCTTTACCCACTAAACCGCCGATATAGTAACTTGCATCACCACTATAGACATTCCCAACCGCATAACAATTAATTATACGACCAAGCGAACTGGAAGTAGAACCACCTCTACGTATGGGAGACTTGTTAAATCCGACAAGGCCGCCAAGTTGATTACAGCCGGTTCCACCGGATACACTGCCGCTGGCATAGCAATTGGTGATGGTACCGCCATTATTTCCTAACAGGCCTCCGAGACTCTCATTATTGTCCCCACCATAAATATCGCAGAGTGTAGAGCACTGATAGATATAGCTGCCAACCCAAACGAATCCAACGAGACCTCCAATAGATTTGGAGTTGGTCATAGCAGTTATACTGCCAGAGGTAGCGCAGTTTGTGATTGTGCACAGCTCGGTGTATCCTGCGAGCAAACCGATGTAGCGAGAACCACTTGAGACTATAATCGATGCATCTACTACACGTAGGTCATGTATCCGACCACCTTCCCCAATCCTGCTGAACAAGCCAAGGAAGCTTCCATTGCCGTAAATGGATAAATTAAAAATTCTGTGACCATTGCCATCGAATCTGCCAGTGAATGCAACTCCATCAAATCCACCTGGGTATAATAACGATACTTCATTTACATCGGGTGCAATTACGGCCTGAGTAAAGACCTGCCCACCCGGTAGATTAGGGTCCAGGTCGATGTCATTAACCATCACGAAGCACTTATCGAGAAGATTCGGGTCTGAGCCAATCGAAGTGAGCTGCTCAGCCGTGGCGATTTGAAATGGGTCATTCGGCTCGCCTGTACCGCCTGTAAATTCGACATCACCCTTAGCTGGATAACTATGAAGGAGAACAAGCAGAATAAAAACACGCCAAATCTTAATGATTTTTCTTTCTTTGCTCATAAGACTTTCCTCGCCTTTAATTTTTAGTAATGGTAATAACTCCAAGATTTAAATATACCAGAGAAAGACCGATAATGCAAGCAGATTTGCCGGTATATTAGGTGTATTTTGCGAAAGTTCTAATGAATTTTAACTCCATGGTGTTATTCTGAAAGCAAGACATATTTAAGCGGCAGCGGTTATATTACACAGCCGCAAACTCATTTGGCGTCAGAAAATGGTGGAGCATCCATTCTACCCCCTAAGGGGTGCGAAGGTCGCCGACGCTCCATAGCTTTGGCGACGGGGCGATGAAAACCCCACTCTATCAGAAAAAATCTACAATCCATTTATGTCCACTAGATGTTATTGACAGGTAGCGCTTTAATCTAAACATTATAAGAATCTTTTTAACCTTGAAGTGCGTCTTTTAATCACTGTGCAATTTTTTTCACTAGGTGTCGGCGCCACTTAGTATAAACTTCTGCAGCAAAATATCAAAAATAGATAAAGAACAGAAACAGAATAAATTCATAATCCCTTTTTTGTATCTACTAGATGTTATTGACAGGTAGTACAATAATCTTACCATCCTGAGGAGTTTTTTCGATTGATATAATTTCATCCCTGTCTATTCTTTTATTTAACCTGTGTTCTACTTTAACTACAATCGCAGAATAGTCACGTACGTAAAGCGCGTACCTATAGCAGTCCTAGGGACTCCTTACGGAGAGCTACGCGCTTTACGTATGAGCAGCGAGAGACTATCTTGAGAATCGAGCATCTCGAATGGATTTCACTTGAAAATTAAGCTCTTTCTGGGTATAATATGACGTCGTAACGCGTATAGCGTATATCGTATCGCGTATATAGTATAGTGTATAGCATATCACAGTTCAAACAGAAGCCAGAGGACGGAAGGCGGAGTACAGAAC
>CAZVUF010000075.1:0-11070 GCA_964629355.1 uncultured Pirellulales bacterium
ATTAATAGCTTAAATTCCCATGCAGAACAGCTTGCCTGCTGTACGGATAAAAAGACGTCCCTCGGCTATTGCAATTGAAGCCTGTACCGGTGGATTTTCCAAGTTGATGCGGGATATAATCTCGAACTGTTCCGGATCGGCTGCGAGGACCACCACCTCAGAAGATTCGTTAATACAATAAATTTTATCATCCGCCGCTGTAAGAGAAGCACGCCAGGGTCCGCTGCCTCCGATACTACCTTGCCATCTCTGCTGGCCCGTTTTGGCATCAAGGCAGGTAACTATTTTCTTTCTCTGTCCGTCCAATACATAAAGGTTGCCTTTATAATAAAGAGGCGTACCGACATCCGGCGTAGGCCCTCTAAATGTCCAGGCGACGTGGTCTTTTGATAGCGTCCCACTTGCGTCATCAATCTTAAGGGCAAAAAGATCGTTTCCTCCTCTTGGCTGAACGCCATAAATAAGTCCCTCAGCAGCGACGGGTGAAGGGACAACTCGCCAGTTCCTGATTTTCTGCTCACTGTATTCATAGCGCCATAGCTCTTTGCCCGTGTCTGCGTCATTAGATGTAACATAGTCCGCCCCTATCGTTATGATTTCGGTACGACCATTGTTTTGAAAGGCTATCGGTGTACTATAGGCGTCAAGAGCCTCGGCTATGGCATCGGTCTTTCGCGGCTGCCTCCAGATATTTTTGCCTGTCTTTGGATCTAAGGCCAATAGAAACGGTTCTGTAGGCTCGCTGTTTTCACTGTTTTCACCACCTCGCTGAAACATGGAGGCTCCACGCTGGATGAGAATATAGAGCTTGCCGTTGTAAATCAATGGGCTTGAGCTATAGCCCCAATTCGTTGAGATGTTGCCGTAATCGGCTTCGATATTGCGCGTCCAGATGATGTCCCCGTCGTAGCTCAAGCCGGCCAGCTCCCCCGTGCCATACATAAAATAAACATTGTCCCCATCGGTGACCGGTGACGGCGTAGCCATATTATTGCGCGGTACGGTACGTGTCGCAGTTCCAAGTTTTTTTCGCCACAGCTCTTTGCCGGTTTTGGCATCGAAACAAAGGCCCAGAAGGTCGGTGCTTTCTTTGTCGGTAGAGCTTACGAAGACGCTGCTCTTACATACGACAGGCGTGGCGGCACTGTGCCCCGGAAGACCGCTTACCCACTTGACGTTTTTGTCCAGGCTCAACTTGCCGGGCAGGTTCTTCTCGTTGGCCGAGCCATTAAGAAACGGCCCCCGCCAATGAGGCCAGTCCCCCGCCCAAACCTCAACGCCGAATAGTGACATCATAACTACAGTGAATAACAATGTTTTTCTTGCCATAATCCAGACACCCTCGATTGAAAGGTTAAGCTTTGTCCTCCGATACGATTATATTGCGATATCTGTTCTAAATTTTAGCATTTATTATGCCAAAATATCCGTCAGCAGATTGATAAAAACATCAGCCCTTAATTCAGTAAAGCTGTCAATAATCCTATCTGCATCTTTTATGTCCCGACGTTTTCTGGTAGTTGTGATTGCGACGACAGCCATACCGGCAGCTTTACCGGCCTGAATTCCCGGTATTGAGTCTTCTATTACCACACAATGCTCCGGCGGCAATTTTAGCCTCTCAGCAGCTTTTAAAAAAGTGTCCGGGGCAGGCTTGCTGTTACGTACATCTTCACCGGTGACACACACATCAAAATAATCACGTATATCGCAACGCTCCAGCACAACATCCAGGTTGGCTCGCGGCGCCGAAGAGCCGATTGCCAAAAGAAAACCTTTGCTCTTTAGGTCTTCAAGCAAAGTTTTTGCTCCATCCATCAATTCCAGTTTATCGGCGATAAGCTCACGGTAGCGTCGCTCCTTCCATTCGGACATACGCTCAATTTCTTCCGCAGGTACCTGCCGCTCAGCCAGTATTGGGATTATCGCGTAATTCTGCATGCCGAACGTACTGCGGAAAAGCTCGTCTGACATATCAAAGCCTTCCTTCTCAGCCAACTCGTACCACGACTGTTTGTGGAAGGGGCCGGTATCAACCAGCACACTGTCCAAATCAAAGATGACACCGATTTGCTTGTTAGCTGCTTTCATTTGCCAATTAATCCCTTGTTTGGTATATCATTGCCGTTCGATTAACACAAACCGCCTATTTTAGCGGACAAGATTTCATGTGAGAGTTTTTCTCTCACCTGTAAATTTCTCGCTCAATAGGATACCAATTTATTTGACAAGAAAGAAGTCGGAAGTTGAAGTGCCGCTCCGGCGGAATGAAATTTGACCTGTTGAATCCTGCCTTTTTTTGCGAACGAACAATCCATTTTATTAAGCGTAGTAAATATAGCCCAGAATCAAGGCAGACGGGGCTGGGGCAAATTTTCACTCCTCTCCTCCGCAGGTCCCAGCCCTTTTTTATTATACAAAAAGGCCTTATTTCTTCTGCTTGTCTACTCTAACCTGCAATAAAGTCTTGTTTGAATTCGTCTTTTACTTTTGTTAGTCTTATGGAGCAAAATTGAAGAACACACAATTGAAAGGAAGCTAAATGTTTAAGAAAATTATGCTGGCTATTCTGGCTATAGGTGTACTATTAGCGGTATTTCAGAGCTTAACAGCTCAGCAAAGAGGTGGTCGCGGCGGCTTCGGCGGAAGGTTCGGCAGGGATATGTCATTTAATCAGTATCCACCAATACCGGCTAACGAGGAGGAAAAAAAGATTCTGAGCGTACTTGAAGATATGAACGCCAACCAAAGCGCAGGGATGATGAACGTCCCGCCGACAGACGGCAGATTGCTGCGTCTGTTCACAGAAGCGACCGGAGCCAAACATGTTGTCGAGATCGGCACATCCAACGGGTACTCCGGCATCTGGTTCTGCCTTGCATTGCGGACCACGGGTGGCAAACTGACCACTCATGATATCGATGCCCATCGAGCCGCATTGGCACGCGAGAACTTCAAGCGAGCCGGCGTCGATAATCTCGTAACGCTCGTTGAAGGCGATGCACATGAAACAGTTGCCAGGCTGAAAGAGCCGATCGACATTTTGTTCCTCGATGCGGACAAGGCCGGTTATACTGATTATTTGAACAAGCTCCTGCCTTTAGTGCGTCCGGGCGGACTAATCCTTGCCCATAATGTTGACAGCACAGGACAGGATTTCATCAATGCTATTACTACCAATCCAAGCTTAGATACGGTTTTCCAAGTCCAAGGCTTTGGCGTGACACTTAAGAAACGTTAGGGCAATTAAATTTGAGACTGCTGGTCGAGGGAAAGACAAAGCAATGGATTCAGATATATCTTCTGTGCGCGTAGCTCCAAAGAAGGAGCTGTCGCTTTTTGACTCGACTTGTATTATTGTCGGTATCATCATCGGAGCCGGCATTTATCAGATGTCCCCTGCGATTG
This sequence comes from uncultured Pirellulales bacterium, assembly GCA_964629355.1. Taxonomy (GTDB): domain Bacteria; phylum Planctomycetota; class Phycisphaerae; order Sedimentisphaerales; family Anaerobacaceae; genus CAZVUF01. The sequence goes on from CAZVUF010000075.1 coordinate 3,409, forward strand.
CAGCCGGTGCACGCTGCTGGTGGGGTGTCCCTGTGATATGGATATCGGGAGGTTTGCTTTCATTATTCGGGGCGCTGGGTTATGCTGAACTTGCCACCGCATATCCGAAAGAGGGCGGCGATTATGTTTATCTCAGCCGTGCGTACGGTTCGTGGGCGGGTTTTCTTTTCGGCTGGGGACAGCTTGCGATTATCCGGCCAGGTGACATAGCAGTGATGGCATTTGCATTTGCGACATACGCACGAACAATCTATGACCCTTTTATAGCACACCCGCAATACAGCCAGCGAGCTTTTGCAGCTTCTGCTGTTATTATTCTGACGATTATAAATATTATTGGTGTAAAAGAGGGCAAATGGACCCAGAACCTTCTGACGACGGTCAAGGCACTGGGGCTATTGGCTATCGTCGGCGTAGCGGTGATTGCCCCGCGGCCAATATCGTCTGCTACCGCTGAGACGGTCAGTCATCTTCCGTTGAGTCTGGCCCTGATTTTCGTTCTGTTTACTTACGGCGGATGGAACGAGATGGCCTACGTAGCCGCGGAGGTAAAGAACCCTCGCCGTAATATCGTTCGGGCGCTGGTGCTCGGTTCCGTTGTAGTAACAGTGCTTTATATGCTCGTTAATGGGGCTTTTCTTTACACGTTAGGCTATGCTGGCTTAGCTGGGTCCAAAGCGGTTGCTACCGACAGCGTCTCGACCGTGTTTCCGAAAATCGGCGGCAGGTTCATTAGTGCTCTGGTTTGTATTTCCGCACTGGGGGCCGTTAGCGGTTTAATCTTCACGGGTGCCCGTATTTCATACGCACTGGGAGCCGAGCACCGAGCATTTCGACTGGTAGGCAAATGGCACGGGCGGACTGGAACACCCGTTTGGGCACTTTTGGTTCAGGGTGCTATCGCCGTCGGGCTGATTGTGATTTTAGGTTCTTTCGTTGACACCCTTCTCTATACCGCCGCGCCGGTCTATTCATTTTACCTCGCTACGAGTGTTGCAGTAATTGTGTTGCGATTCAAAGAGCCAAACGTCGAACGGCCGTATCGTGTCACCGGCTATCCCTTCACGACGATTATCTTCTGTGTAGTCTGTGCGTTTTTAATCTATAGTGCCGTGTCATACGCCTGGAACCAAATGCCAAAGAGTTTGTGTCTGCTGGAGGGCGTCCTCTTGGCCGGGATGGTCATTTACTGCGTAACCGATGTGCGTGATTTACGACGTAAAAAGCAACAGAGCTGACATAATCGACCAATAAACTTCTGATATGGGATAAGCCATTTCCAATCCACTACCACTCAGCCATGGGCTAAATGAATTTAGTGCTAAGAATTTAGAAATCTTTTTCTCAATTTACAATTCAAAATTCTCAGGATACAATAGGATGGAATTTTACGCCATCTGAAAGATGGGCTTGTCCGGCGCAGACGAGTGGAGTTGAATCAATATGGATGCACTAATAATGGAAAACGTGAGCAAGTCTTTCGGCGAGGTCCTCGCGGTGAACGAGCTGAGCGTGCGCGTGCCTACCGGTAGCGTCTATGGTTTTTTAGGGCCAAATGGAGCCGGCAAGACTACTACCATCCGGATGATTATGAATATAATCCGGCCGGACAGCGGACAAATAAAGATATTTGAGAATGGAGCAGGCCTAAGGCGGGGACAAGCTACGAATCGGATCGGCTATATGCCGGAAGAACGCGGCCTTTATCGAAAAATGAAAGTCGGTAAAGTGTTAGCCTATTTCGGCGCAATCAAGGGCTTGGCCCGTGTTGAGCTTGGCCAGCGTGTGACACAATGGCTTCAGCAGGTTGAACTGGCCGATTGGGCAAACAAAAAGGTGGAGGAGCTTTCAAGAGGAATGCATCAGAAACTGCAGTTTGCTGTTACAGCGATCAATGAGCCGGACCTTTTGATCCTTGATGAGCCGTTCTCCGGCCTGGACCCGGTGAACCAGGACTTGCTGAAGGACATTATCTGTCGGATGCGGGACGAGGGTAAGACCATCCTTTTTTCCACGCATGTTATGCATGAAGCGGAGCGACTTTGCGATTTTATCCTTCTTATCAACAAAGGAAAGGCAGTTTTGAACGGCAGACTGGATGATATTCGCTCCCGCTATAAATCCGGCGCGGTCTCTGTCGAGCTTGAAGGTGACACAAGCTTTATCAGAACGTTGCCTATGGTAAAACGGACGGAGTCCCAAGGCCGGCGTATGGAAATCAGCCTCTCAGCCAATGCAGATCCACAGGAGTTACTTAAGGTATTGGTGGGTCAGGTAAGGGTAAAGGCCTTCGAGGTGAAAATGCCCTCATTACATGAAATCTTTGTTCGCTTGGTTGGAAGAGACAATGTGGAAGATTCTTAAGATTGCCCAGCGTGAATATCTTGACGTCGTCAAGACGAAGACGTTTATTCTGAGCATATTGATGACGCCGGCCATCATAGGTGTAGTTATATTTTTCAGTAGTCGAACTCAACGTAGTGTAACCGGTCCGCAGCCGCCCAGGAAAGTTGTCATTGCCGACCTGACGAATCAGCTGACAGACGATATCAAAGACTCATTTGAGCAGCACAACAAGTCACATCCCCAGCGGCAAATCTTGCTACAGGAGATTCTCACCGATATCGGCTCAGATGAGCCGATTAAACAAAAGGTGCGCGATGGTCAACTAAATGCTTATTTTGTCTTAGACAAAGATAGTATTGAAGGAAACGGTAAAATCCAATCCTTTACACGCAGCACGAAAATAATTGACCTTGACCTGATTTCAAACGTAGAGAGCCTGCTCAATAGCGCCATTTTCAATCGGCGCTGCAAATTGAAGGATGTGTCGCAGGAGCTGCTGGCCCAAATTAGCGAGCTTCGTCGTCGAGTGCCGAACGAGATAATAGACATCGGCTCGGCTTCAGAGCAAAAAAAGATAGAGAAAGGTGAGCAAATCGCCAAGATCATGGCTTCTTTTTTCTTTATGTTTATGATGTTCATGGGCATCTTTGGCATGGGCCAGCACATGCTTACCAGTGTTATTGAGGAGAAAAATTCTCGTGTGATCGAGGTGCTGCTGTCGGCGGTAAGTCCGTTTGAGCTGATGGCTGGTAAGATTCTGGGCTTGGCCGGCATCAGTTTAACCGTGATGAGCTTGTGGTCTGCGGCGGCGATTGGCACCGCTTATTATGGAGCTGCTCATTGGTGGAACATTACTTTAGAGCTTCCAATGGGAATACTTCCGTATTTCGTTATTTATTTCATACTGGGCTTTCTCCTGTTCAGCTCCATCCTGGCGGGGATTGGTTCGATTTGTAATACCTTAAAAGAGGCACAAAGCCTTATGATGCCTATAAGTTTTATATTTATTTTGCCTATGATAACCTGGTTCAACCTTGTTCAGAATCCGGACGGGTTGTTGGCCAGGGTTTTGTCATTTGTGCCGCCATTGACGCCGATAATAATGACGCTTCGGCTGGCCGCGACTCCTGCTCCTTCGTTTCTTGAAGTCCTTGCTTCCATCATTTTGCTGGCAGTGTCTGTACCTGTTGTGTTATGGGCGGCCGCCAAAATATTTAGAACCGGGGTATTAATGTACGGCAAACGCCCAGGGCTATGGGAAGTCTTGCGCTGGCTCAGGCAGAGTTAGGTCTAAATACAACAAATATTTAGCCCCGCAATTCATTGCGGGGTTTTGATGTTCCAACCTTATTGCATACCCTGCTCTAATCTGGTATAAATACTCCGCAAGATAATTACAATCAGTATGTAGGAATGAAAATATGGAAGCAGCGGAATTAAAAACAGCGATATCACAGCTTACGGCCCGGATTGAAGAAATCCGGGACTGGCTTTGACTTGCCCGACAAGAAAGCCCAATTACAAAAGCTCGAAGAGAAAATGTCCAAGGCCGGATTCTGGGATAATTCCGATAGCGCTCAATTGGTGGTTTCTCAACTCAGCGCACTTAAGTCGGTGGTTGAACCGGTGGAAGAATTACAGCGTGAGATTCAAGACCTACAGGAGCTATACGAGCTGGCCGCTGATTCGGACCGGGATGAGATGGCACAATTAACAGAGGACTTGACAGCAATACAAAAAAAATGTGAAAAGATCGAATTAGCGGGTCTTCTGTCTCGGCCTGAAGATATGAAGAATTGCTTTTTCAGTATTCACGCAGGGGCTGGTGGTACGGAAAGCTGCGACTGGGCCAATATGTTGCTCAGAATGTACACGCGATATTTCGAGAGGTGCAAATACAAATTTAGAGAGCTCGACATCACACCGGGTGAGGAAGCGGGCATAAGATCGATAACGCTGGGTGTCAGCGGACCCTTTGCATTTGGCAAGCTGTCGTGTGAGGTGGGGGTGCATCGACTCGTTCGGATAAGCCCATTTGATGCAAACAAGCGTCGGCATACCAGCTTCGCAGCGGTGGACTGCGTTCCGGAATTCGATGAGGATATCGATATTGAGGTAAAAGAAGATGATCTGGAAATAGATTTTTACCGTGCAAGCGGGGCCGGCGGGCAGCACGTAAATAAGGTAAGCTCTGCGGTACGGATTAGACATGAGCCCACGGGTATCGTGGTACAATGCCAGAACGAAAGAAGCCAGCATAAAAATAGAGCCGAAGCAATGAAACTGCTCAAAGCAAAACTCTATATGCTGGAGCGGCAAAAACGTGACGCCGAACTGGCGAAACTATACAGTGAAAAGGGGGAAATCGCCTGGGGTAGCCAGATACGGAGCTATGTGATGCAGCCTTATCAGATGGTAAAGGATCATCGAACCAATCATCAAACGGGTAACGTACAGGCAGTGCTGGATGGAGAAATCGACGAATTTATCGAAGTCTATCTGCGGCACAGAGCAAGGGAAAAAACGGAAAAAGCAGAAGGTAGAAAAAAATGAAAGAGATTATCAAGATCGATGTTAAAACACGGACTGTTGATTTCATCAAATGCAAAACTGACATACTTGCTATCGGACTTTTTTCCGATGTCAAAAGGCTGGAAGGATTGGCTGGTGAGCTTAACGGCAAGCTGGATGGAGCGATTGAGAAATTAATCAAATTGGGCGATTTCAAGGGCAAAGAAGGAACCAACGCGATTGTCTATGGCAATGACAGGATAAGAGCCAGGAAAGTTATGCTTGTTGGTTTGGGTGAGAAGAAAAAGGCTGAGCTGGATACTGTTCGCAAGGCGGCGGCTAATACGGCCAAAAAGGCCGTGGAAATGAAGGCTAAAACCCTGGCTCTGGCCTTGCACAAGGCGTTTGAGGGACGATTTGACCCATCAATTATGGGTAAGGCTTTAGCTGAGGGGATATATCTTGGCGGCTACCGTTATGATGAGTTTGTCACAGATGGTGGAAATGGACGCTTGGACCAGCTTAAAGTGGAGGTGGTTGATTCCAACTCAGCTAAGATAAAAAAGTTGAATGCAGGACTGGCCAGCGGAGTCATTATCGGCAGAGCCCAAAGCTACGCTCGGACGTTAGCGAATCGGCCGGCCAATGTAATCCATCCGGCGGAGCTTGCTGCTGCCGCAAAAAAATTGGTTAGCAGCTACAAAAGCTTAAGTTGTATCATCTTCGATGAAAAGCAAATGGCGGCAAAGGGCATGGGCGGCGTGCTCGCGGTGGGCAGCGGTTCTCAAAATAAGCCCAGATTTATCATACTGAAGTATAAACCACCTGGCAGAGTGACAGGTAACCGGCCTATGGTAGCTTTGGTTGGTAAAGCGATAACTTTTGACTCTGGCGGATTAAGTATTAAGCCGGCAGACAAAATGGATGAAATGAAGCTGGATAAGACCGGCGGAATCGCGGTACTGAGCACTATGAAAGCAGTGGCTGAGATGCAACTGCCCTTGAATGTGTTAGGTGTAATTCCATCAGCGGAGAATTTACCGAGTGGTTCAAGCTATCGACCCGGTGACATCATTACAACTTTCAGCGGCAAAACGGTTGAGGTGCTCAATACCGACGCGGAAGGCAGAATGATTCTCTGCGATGGCCTGACCTATGCTGCAAAGCAAAAGTGTGATGTTATCATAGATGTCGCGACATTGACCGGTGCCTGTATGGTAGCTCTCGGCCGGCATAAGGCGGGATTGTTCGGCAGCGACGAGAAGCTCATAAAGCAGTTGCAGACAGCAGCAGAGCAGAGCGGGGAGGCAGTCTGGCCTATGCCCAGCGGCGATGAGTATGCTGAAGAAATGAAAGGCAAGATAACCGACCTTAAGAATATAGGCAGTAAGTGGGGAGGTGCCTGCACAGCAGCAGCGTTCCTGAGACAGTTTGTAGGAGATGTAAAGTGGGCGCATCTGGATATTGCCGGTGTGGATATTATCCAAAAGCCGACCGAATTTACTGCAGAAGGCTCCACCGGATTTGGAGTGCGCCTCTTAGCCACCTATCTTATGAATCTAGCTGGTTTGAGGTGAAAAATGTACAACCCCCGAATAAATTCGGGTTTTTATTGAACCCCTCAGTAAACTGGGGGGCTAAATACAAAAAATGTTTAGCCCCCAAATTTATTTGGGGGTTGTACAATTGAAAAGGTCTGAGGACATGAAACGAAAAGGCAGCAAAATAGATACTGAAAGAATAAGCAAAGCGGTCAAGGAAATACTCTTGGCGGTTGGTGAGGATATCGACCGAGAGGGACTTCGGGAAACGCCGGAGCGTGTCGCCAGGATGTATGCTGAGCTTTTAGCCGGTATGCGCGAAGACCCTAAAGAGCATCTTCAAAGTGTCTTTACGGAAAGCTACGATGAAATTGTTCTATTGCGTGACATACCTTTTTACAGTATTTGTGAGCATCATCTGTTGCCATTTATCGGCTCGGCTCACATTGCGTATCTGCCCAAGGGTAAAATATTGGGAGTCAGCAAGCTGGCCCGCATTGTTGATTGTTTCGCCCATCGGCTTCAATCTCAGGAAAGGCTCACCTATCAGATAGCTGATTTTCTAATGGATAGTCTCAAGCCGCAGGGTGCTGCGGTGGTGCTTGAGGCCTCGCATAGCTGTATGACGATTCGGGGTATAAAAAAGCCAGGCTCGACGATGGTGACATCAGCCCTTCGCGGAATATTCAGAAGAGACCCCAAAACCCGAAGCGAGGTCCTTAGTTTGATGCACAAGTAGAAATGTGAAAGGATACTCGATTCTCACCGACTATTGAGTATCGAGGATTTTTTATGCACACACTGGCCAGGCGAGTACGGTTTTCGATTAATCCGTTCCTGTCGCAGAATAGCATCGGCTTTAATTCATTTTCCTCCAAGCCTGCCGGTGAGGGATTATCAATATTTCTCGAATTGTCTGTTGAGCTGGACGGTGCGGTCGAGCCGAGCACCGGATTTGTCGTCAACGTTAGTGACATTGACAGACAGGTCTGCGAATCTGTGGTGCCGATTTTTGCTGAACGAATAAGAGCGGATTTTCACAAAGCCAAACATATCAGCCTTTCCGAAGTTGCGGTACTTTTAAGGTCATCATGGAGCCGATTGGCGGATAAGTTCGGCAAAGCTAGGTTGAGCAGGTTAGGTTTGAAACTGAATCCTTTCAGAGAGGTAGCGATGGATTCAAAAGATACAGGCTTGATTTATTTTAGCGAGAAGTTTGAATTTGCGGCGATGCACAAGCTGTGGAATGATGATTTTTCCGAGC
>CAZVUF010000076.1:0-10982 GCA_964629355.1 uncultured Pirellulales bacterium
AGCCTAAGGGCATACTGGATCAGAACAAAGCTTACGCAAACGCCAATCGTTTGGTTACTCTGCTGGACAACCATGACCTGGATCAGCGCATCACGACCGAGATTCTGGATCGCGTCGGCTATTGGGACCGCGACCTTGCGTGCAAGATTCTCAAGCTGTGTCTGTCTTTGCTTTTTACAACTCGTGGTATCCCACAGATATATTACGGCACCGAAATCGGTCTGGAAGGACGCAGCGACCCGGACAATCGCAGGGACATGCCGTGGTTTATGTTTGGCTCCGATAACAGACCCAGGCAGGAGCACTCCTTTGAGCGAGATGTTTTTAACCACGTCACTAAAATGATAAAGCTGCGTGCTGAGAACGATGCCATTCGCTACGGCTATCTTTTGACTCTATATGTCGATGACTTTCTGTATGCCTATATGCGCGAATTTCGTGGCAATGTTGTTATTGTGGTGATAAACAACGGGCATGAGCCAATGCCGGTTCCCGCATCAATAGATATTGCCGGCAATAGTAATATACCTCCTCGTATAAAACAGTTGCTTGCGGATGGTTATGCTTTGAGAAGCTACTTTGACGAGATGCCTGATGTTATGGTTAATTCAGGAAGGCTCGAAGTGCAATTGCCGGGTAAGTCGGCTGGCATTTACGTTCTGTAACAAGATTTTATTTTGCCGCAACTAAACCGATGTATCTTTTTCCATCCGTCGCCCGACCGGCACCACTCGTCATGGCGAAGGCCAAGCCGTAGCCAGACAGGTGTGCCGGCTAAACAATTGTTGTTTTCTATTCTATGTCATCTGTCCTCTATCGTCTGTTTGCACTATTATCTTATGGAATTTTAGCACGGCGACGGTAGAATGTCGCTTTTTAAGATGCAAGGCTATGAAAGCTGAATTTGTAAATAATCGAGCAAATCCTTTGCGCGGCGTCTGGCTGCTGTACGGTGCAGCATTTGCAATGTCCATAGCCATAAGCGTATGGTGGACGGCTATGCCCTTTGTCATCCGAAATATAGGCGGTACTGAGAGCCACGTCGGCTACGCCTGGGCTGCGAATATGTTCGGCTACATGTTCTGCCTGCTCCTGGCAGGCGTAGCACTGGGCCAGCACAACCCTAAAAACACCACACGCACCGCCGTCGCAGTCAACTTTGCATCAGCTTTGGTAATGGGTGTTTTGGTTTATGTCATTCTGTTAAAAGGGCTTGTCGGCAACTCAACTCTAATCTGGCTCGTAATCGCAGCCGGTACTGTGGCGGGAGGTGCAATGTCACTATTCTGGCCTTTTCTTATGAGCTGGGTTTCTGAAGACTTTGAAGGCCGGATACTGAATAGCCGGCTGGGAACATACAACGGCATGTGGTCCGCTGCTGCAATGATAGGTCCACTACTGGCCGGTGTACTCGTTGAGACAGGTACGCCGCTTCCTATCGCTTTTGCTGTAGGTGGTTTTATAATCTGCTTTTTATTCCTAAGCATCGCAACCGACGGCTCAGTTCAGACAACTTTATTCGGCGATGTTGAACACCGTCCAGTCGCTGGCTGTGAAGACAGAGCCGCCCTGATACGGTTCCGCTGGATGGCTCGGATAGTTCTATTTAGTTCCTGGGCCTGCCTGGGTGTTACTCGTTCACAGTTTGCGTTACTTTTTACAAACATGGGCTTTACCGAGACATGGTTCGGCATAATAATCACGGTGTTCGGCGTATGTAATTTTGCCATGTTGACAGCAGCTGGTAAATGTACCTTTTGGCACTTCAAACCTGTACTTCTACTCGCCGGGCAGGCGCTGCTTCCGTTGTCACTTTTGATGATCATCTATGGCCGGACGCTGTCGATATTCGTCCTGTCGCTTGTTATCATGGGCTGCAGTTTCGGTTTTGCCTACAGCTCGCATCTTTACTACGGCTCATGCGGTACCAAAAGACGCCCCGTGCAGATGGTTATTCATGAGGCCACAATCTCTATCGGTATCATCGTCGGCTCAGGCACAGGTGGATACCTCGCGAAGAACGTTGGCCTTTATCAGCCTTACTGGTTCGCTCTTGCACTTGTATCTGCTGGCCTATTCACCCAACTGACTCTGCTTTTACACAGTAAACTAAAGCAAAAAGAAGCCCCGCCGTGAGCGGGGCTAAATCCATTAAATGAAGGAGGTTCTGTTTATTTTTTCTCTTCAGTTAGTTTCAGTTCAATATAACGTCTTCGTTGTCCATCATGTACCAACAGGATAGCTTTGCCTTTCTCTTTTTTAGCCTGCTCCATCGCATCGCTGAATTCTCTGGTGTTTTGAACAGGTTTTAGATTTACCTCGATGATAAGCATTCCCTCTCTGAGCCCTTCTCGTGCAGCTTGTGAGCCGGGATCAACTCTGCTGACAATGACACCATTCTGGCCCTGGAAGCCGTAACGCTCAACCAATTCACCAGTTAGGTTCTGCGCGGAAAAGCCCAATGCATCGATACGCCCCGGCTGAGAGCTTCTTATAAGCTCCTCCAGGGGTGGCCGCTTATCGAGCTTGGCGGTAAGAGTCTTACGTTTGCCATCGCGCCACACGACAATTTCAACCTTGGTGTCCGGCTTTAACAACGCGACATTGCGACGAAACTCAGTCTGTGATTCCACGGGCTTTCCGTTAAATTCTAAAATGACATCGTTATGCTTTAAACCGGCTTTATCCGCAGCCGAGTCCTTTGTAATTTCAGAAATTATTACACCTTTTGCATCTTTTAAGCCGAGCAGTTCCACCAGTGATGGAGTTACGTCATCAGGCACTAGGCCGAGGTAGCCCCGCTCTACAGCTCCGCTTTCGATTAGTTGAGGATAGACTGCTTTAACCATATTAATAGGGATCGCAAAACCAATCCCTATATTGCCTGTTGTACCGAGAATGGCTGTGCTAATTCCGACTACTTTTCCATCAAGATTCAGCAGAGGGCCGCCGGAATTGCCGAAATTTATGGCCGCATCGGTTTGAATAAAGTCCTCATACGTTGTCAAACCAACATCACTACGTCCTTTGGCACTTACAATACCTGCGGTTACAGTATGACTCAAACCAAACGGATTGCCGATAGCAAGGACCCATTCACCAACTTCGAGCTTGTCGGAGTCAGCTAATTCGAGGTAGGGCAGGTCTTTGGCATCGATTTTTACAACGGCTACATCAGATTCGGGGTCTGCTCCTTTAATTTCGGCGGTAAATTTTCGCCCATCTGCCAGCTCAATCTCAACTTTTTCAGCTTCACCGACCATATGATTGTTCGTGAGAATATAACCATCGGCAGAGATAATAAATCCGGAGCCCTGCGCCGTCTGCGGAACCTGATATTCGCGCTGAGGAGTGCGTTCACGAGGCGAAGGTGAACGTCGGAAAAAGTAATCAAATAAATCATTTGAAAATGGGTCAGATGGCGAAAATGGGTCAGACGGTTCGCCGAACGGCCACTGCCGTATCGAGTATTGCCGAGTGACGGTCTTTTCAGCCTTGAGGCCGACAACGGCAGGCGAAGCCTTATGGGCGATGTCGGCAAAGGCTTTGCCCATCCTGCGTAAAGTATCAATGCTATTTGTATCCTGTGCATACGCTGAAAATGGAGCGGTAAAAAGCCACAAGATAAGAAGAGTTGAAATGAGAAAATATGCCCTTTTCTGTTTGAAAGCGGAAGTCTCCATGTTAAATCTCCTAATTTTTTAGATAATCATCTATACCCGCCAAAAGAAACACAATAAGGACAATTTATATAGTGTTTTTACGATTTTGAGAAGCGTAAGTTCACAACGTCAATGTTTTTTTATCTGAACATACAAAAATAGTAGATATAAAAGAAGTACTCCGCCATAGCATCAGACCATTTGTTAAAAAAAGATTTATGTATATGACAAAGCTAAATCGGTGAGCTTAATCACATAAGCAACGTTGACAATTGTCAACATTAGACCTGACCGACGCTGATGAGGCCACTATAAAGAGGTTGAACAAGGCAGCCAAATCAGCAATGTTCGTTTTTTGCAACATAGACTTCTAACCTGCATAACAGTCAAATCTTGGAAAATTAGAACAAAAGTTATTATCAGTTAACTTGCCCAGCCTCATTGGCTATTTTTCTGGATTAACAGTAAAATCCGACAAAAGACAAAATTTAAGTGCATACAGGTATGAATTTTGCTTGTTTTTTAATTTTAGCTTTATAGATTACAGTGATAATGAGTAGGTATTTCCGGGAGGAGGCTGTGATGGATGAGACTAGACTAGAAGACAAGCTCACCGAACTACTTAAAGAATTTGGAGACGCCACCGACCTGCAGGCCAGTAAGTTAGCTAAGCTTGCTGAACAGGCAAAAGTCAACCGAAAGCAGCTTGAAAACAGCATCAACCGACTGCAGGAGCTGCTGGATTATCTGAGGGTATGTATCAAGTATCAAGCATTCGACCTTGAAGCAACGCGAAGAGAAAACGATTACCTGCGAAAATTGCTTGAGGAAGAAAACCGATAAGACCAAAATCATAAAAGACACAAGTACCATCAATACAGCCCCAAAGCCAAAATGGTCCGGATAAATCCCAGGAAAAATCCACAAATCAAATAATAATGCCGACTATAAAATAAATCAGTCGTAAATCAATCAATACGCCGATAAAACACTCATTTCGCAAGTCCACTAATAAATATTGGACACCAAATATCTCTGCTAAAAGTAAATTTGTGCATTAGATGTAAACCGACACCGCAAAACAAAACTTTACACTCCCAAAGGAAGTTCCTTGAACTCAAAGGGAAAGTTTGTCGCACTTTTTGCCGATAAAAGACTAAGTTTGCCCCGTTAGAAACTCAATAAAAAAGGGGTCACCTTATTACATAAATGGGAGAAGAAGTCTCTAACGGGGTTAAATAAAGCCATTGTCCGAAAAAATGAACATAATCTTATTCTGAACAATATAATTAAATAGTTGTTTCTAAAACCCGAAAATAGCAGTGAAGCCTTTGACAGCTCGCACTAAAGCAAGATATAATGTTTCTTTGTGTTAGAATAAATATGAGACTTTGAAAAAGAAGTCTTTGACGGGGTAAAAGATGTTTGAGCGATTTACAGACCGTGCACGTAAGGTTATGGCGCTGGCCAATCAGGAAGCACAGCGATTCAACCATGAATACATAGGCACCGAACATATTCTGCTGGGCTTGGTTAAAGAAGGCAGCGGAGTCGGCGCTACGGTTCTTAAGAACCTTGATGTGGACATAAAAAAGCTTCGGCTTGAGGTTGAGAAACAGGTCAAAAGCGGGCCGGATATGGTTACGATGGGTAAACTGCCCCAGACTCCAAAAGCCAAGAAGGTTATTGAGTATGCAATCGAAGAAGCCAGGGCACTGAACCATAATTACGTAGGAACCGAGCATATTCTGCTGGGCCTGCTACGGGAAACCGAAGGAATAGCCGCTCAAGTTCTTATGAATCTGGGGTTAAAGCTGGAGGATGTCCGGCAGGAGGTACTAAATCTGCTCGGTGCAGGAGTTGACGATGGCCCCAGCGGCCTGGGAATGAAGATGGGGCCGACAGTGGGCCGAAAGGTAAAAAGCAAAACCCCGGCGCTGGACAGCTTCGGCAGAGACCTTACACAATTAGCTTCCGACAACGAACTTGACCCCGTAATCGGCAGGAAAAGAGAAATTGAACGGTTAATACAGATACTCTGCAGACGTACAAAAAACAATCCTGTACTGTTAGGAGAAGCAGGTGTCGGCAAAACCGCTATTGTGGAGGGACTGAGTCAACAGATAATACACAAACAGGTACCTGAACTACTCAAGGACAAGCGCATCGTAGTGCTGGATTTGGCAATGATGGTAGCCGGAACAAAATATCGTGGACAATTTGAAGAACGAATAAAGGCCGTAATTAACGAGGTTAAACGGGCTGCCAACGTTGTCCTCTTTGTAGATGAGCTTCATACTCTGGTAGGGGCCGGCGGAGCTGAAGGCGCCATAGACGCCTCGAACGTATTAAAACCGGCTCTTGCCCGAGGAGAAGTACAATGTATAGGCGCTACTACTCTGGACGAATATAGAAAGTACATCGAGAAAGATGGCGCACTTGAGCGGCGATTTCAAACTATAATTGTTGACCCGCCTTCAAAGGATGAGACCCTCGAAATACTCAGAGGCCTTCAGGACCGATATGAAACGCACCATAGAGTGAAATTCACTGACGAGGCACTTTTCCAAGCGGTGGAGCTATCCACAAGATATATCACAGGCAGATGTATGCCGGATAAGGCGATAGATGTAATAGACGAATCCGGTGCAAGAGTTCGGCTCAAGAATATGACCCTTCCGCCGGATCTGACAAAAGTCGAAGAAAAGATCGAAAAACTGCAGATAGAAAAAGATGAGGCAGTTAGAAATGCTGACTATGAACGGGCAGCAGCATTGAGGGATGAAGCTCAACAACTTTTGGATGAAAAAACACAACTGCAAAAGAAATGGTACGAGGAGAATAAAGAGGCGACCGGTGTAGTAGATACCGAAGTAATCGCTGAGGTTGTTAGCAATATGACCGGTGTGCCGTTGACGAAATTAGAGAAAAAAGAAACTCAAAGATTGCTTGAGCTCGAAGCTGAACTGCATAAGATTGTGGTTTCACAGGATGAGGCGATCACCGCTGTAGCTAAGGCTGTAAGACGGTCCAGAAGCGGTATGAAGGACCCGAATCGACCGATGGGTTGCTTCATACTCCTTGGACCCAGTGGAGTTGGAAAGACGCTGCTTGCACAAGCCTTGGCTGAGTTTATGTTCAGTGACAGAAATTCGCTTATCCGATTAGACATGAGCGAATTTATGGAGAAACACAATGTAAGCCGATTAGTAGGCGCCCCGCCGGGATATGTGGGCTATGAAGAAGGCGGACAGTTGACTGAAAGAGTTAGACGTCGGCCATACGCAGTGCTGCTGCTGGATGAAATAGAAAAGGCACATCCAGACGTCTATAACATTCTGCTGCAGATAATGGATGAGGGCAGGCTGACCGATAGCTTCGGACGAAGCGTTGACTTCAAAAACGTCGTCCTCATTATGACCAGTAACATCGGCGCCGAGCTGATTAAGAATCAAACCGGCTTTGGCTTCGGCAAGAAGACGCCGGAAGCAAATTACGAAAAGATGAAGGAAATCCTCCAGAAGGAAGTAGAGCGTCACTTCAGGCCGGAGTTCTTAAACCGTGTTGATGATATAATAGTCTTCAAGGCATTGACGAGAGAAAATCTGCAAACTATTGTTGATTACGAGCTTGCGAAGGTCTTCAAGCGGCTGACCGAGCACGGCCTACAGCTGGAGCCGAGTGAGCAGTCTAAGGAATTTCTCATCGACAAGGGATACAATCCTGAATTCGGTGCCAGACCTCTGCGAAGAGCTATTGAGCATTACATAGAAGACCCGCTTTCCGAAGCCGTGCTGTCCGGCAAATTCAAAGGCAAAAACCTTATCAAGATCGATGTACAGGACGAGGAGAACTTAAAGTTTACAGGCGTTGAGGCAGAGGTGCCCGAAAAAAGCAAATCCACCGTTGCACAATCAGAATAGCCGGTTTACCTGCAGGTAGAGCCGATAAACATGATTATTCTGTTTGTATGATATCAGTCAACATTTTCAGCTAAGGGTAATAAAGCTATAAATATTCACCTTTCGCCCCACTTTTTAACATGCCCCTTTGACAATGCAACTTTTGTTTAGTATTATTCCTTGCCTTTTTAATTTTTGGCAATCGTGTAAGCAAATTTGGGTTGCAGGCTCGTAAGTATGGAAATTAAACCGTTCAAAGGATTTAGGTTCGATCCCAAGGTGGTCGGCGATGTGGGAAAGTGCATCGCTCCTCCTTTTGATGTGATTGATTCAGCCGAACAGCAGCAGCTCTATGAAAAAAGCGAATATAATATCGTGCGAATTACCAAAGGCAAAACCGAACCTTCCGATAGCGAACACGATAATCAATATACAAGAGCGGCTGAGTATTTGCAGCGTTGGATAAAAACCGGCATCCTGAAACAGGATGCAGAGGAAGTTATTTATGCTTATATCCAGGATTTTCAAATAACCGAGATGAAATATCAACGCTTAAGCTTCATAGCCTTGACCAAGCTGGAGGAGTTCGGTCCAAAAGTCAGGCCTCACGAAGAGGTTTTCGAAAAGCCGATGACCGATAGGCTCAATCTAAAACGGGCAACTGCTGCTCGGTTTGGCCTGGTTTTTATGCTTTATGAAGATAAGCAAAAAATTGCAGAGAAAATTATTGACAGCATAGCCGAACAAAAACCGCTTACCAACTTTACATTTGAAGATATCCGCCATCGCCTTTTTGCAATAACGGACCCAGTTGGTATTGACGCAGTAGTAAAAATGATGAGCGACAAAAGCTGTATCATAGCAGACGGCCACCACCGCTACACAACCGGCTTAACCTATTCCAAGGAAAGTTCCAACCCGGCAGCCAAGTATCAGATGCTTTCCTTCACTAATACCTGCCAGGATGGACTAAAACTCCTGGCCACTCATCGCATCGTTGGCAATCTTAAAAATTTTAACATTGGGAAATTTGTCAACAACCTTGGAAAAAACTTCAAAGTCACGGAGCTGGCATTTGACTCCGCCGGCGGCAAGGCTGGCGCGAAACATAAAATGATTAAACAAATGCAGACGGAATACAATAACAATAAAAACGCTTTTGGTATTTATGGCGGCAACTCTTTCTACGTGGCTGTCTTAAAGGACAAGCGAGCTATGGATTCGGCTGCACCGGATAAAAGTGACGCCTGGAAATCGCTCGATGTCTCTGTCCTGCACAAGCTTGTACTCGAAAAACTTTTGGGTATAGACGAGAAACAATTAACTAAAGATGGAAATGTTGAATATGTAAAAGGTGCTCCTAACGCTATAGACGATTCAATTCGTCTGGTTGATGCCGGACAAAAACAGGTGCTGTTTCTTTTGAATCCGGTTAAGATGCAACAGCTACAAATGGTTACTGCCGCCAGCGAAAGGATGCCACATAAATCAACTTACTTTTATCCCAAGATGTATACAGGTTTAGTGATTCAAAAAATATAATTTAATTTTTGGAGATACAAAAATGGTAGATTGGAAAAATCCGCCCAGATTGTTTATCCCTGGGCCGGTAAAAGTTAACCAAGAAGTTTTACAGCAGCTTGCCCGCCCGACATTGGGACATCGCGGCAAAGAGTATTCTCAACTGCAGGAGGAAACGGTGGACATGCTGAAAAAGATACTTTTCACTGAGCAAAATGTGTATCTTTTAACAAGCTCCGGCTCTGGCGGTTGGGAAGCATCAATACGCAACTGTGTTGATTTTGACGAGATGGTTTTGTGCACTTGTTGTGGAGCCTTCAGTGACAAATGGGCCGATGTAGTTAAAGCCTGCGGCAGAAACGTCGAAGTTCTAAAGGTCGAATGGGGACAACCCACTCTGCCTGAGATGATTGATGAAAAGCTCTCAACCGGCAAATTCGCCGCTGTCACCCTCATTCATAATGAGACAAGCACAGGCCTGACGAATCCGGTCGAAGAAATCAGTCGAATGATGAAGGAAAAATATCCTGATGTGCTGGTCTTTGTTGATTCTGTCAGCGGCATGGTTGGTTTGCCTTTGAAGTTTGATGAGCTTGGCTGGGATGTTGCATTTGCCTCGGTGCAGAAGGCTTTTGCCATCCCGCCTGGATTGGCTGTTGTTGCCGTCAGCAAGAGAGCTCTGGAAAAAAGCAAGAATGTTCCTAATCGGGGCTATTACTTCGACTTTCAGCAATATGCAAAAAGCAATGAGAAGAATCAAACACCGACAACGCCGTCTATTCCTCATATTATGGCACTTAACTATCAGTGCCAAAAATTGTTGAAAGAAGGCATGGAAAACGTCTGGCAAAGACACAAACAGATGGGTGATTTTGTAAGAAGCTGGGCCAAGAAGGAATTTGAGTTACTCTGCGATGAGAAGTATGCCTCAAACACTCTGACCACGATAAAGAACACCCGTGGCATCAATGTGGCTGACGTTATCAAGGCTGTTCAACAAAAACACAATACTGTTTTTGGCAACGGCTACGGCAAACTTAAAGACGTGACTTTTCGCATTGCTCACATGGGTGATATTACTCTCGATGAGGTGAAAGAGCTTCTCGGCTGGATCGATGAAGAAATCGGTTAAGCATTCGATATTTAGCCCCCAGGTTTCACACCTGGTTTTTTATTTATGCTGCACCAAACCTGCATCACGACGTCATGTGGTAGCTGAATTCAAGCACCTTGGGCGTAACCAGCTTGCGATAGTCATCCATTCTCATCCGTATTGCTTTTTCATGTGAGCCTGCCTGGAACATGATATGGTCGTCCTGCTCTAATGCCTTATCTATAATGGTGGGCATATCATATAAATTGCCGAAAGGCGGCTCTGCTCCCAGCTCACAGTCAGGAAATAGCTTTCCAATCTGATCTTCTTCAATCAGCTCAACCGATTTAGCACCCAACTGACTTTTTAGTTTTCGCAGGTCAATCTTGTAACACGCTGAAAGAACACACATTATGTTCTTTCCGTCAGCTATGACAACTACCGGTTTGGCTACGAATTTACCCGGTTCGTGCTCCTCTGCCGCCATGTGCTGTGCAGTAAAGGTTGGCTTGTGCTCAGTGACGTCGTATCGAACGCCCTCTTTATTCAAAAAATCTAACACTCGCATCTTATACCTCCTAAAAATCCCCCAAAATCTCACGCCTAATTGTTTTATCCACGAAGATTCGCCCTGTCAATTGCCAAAATAAAAATCGACAGTTAGGCTCTTAGATAATCCCCAGATGAACCAGAGTGCTAAATATTTTTGGCATTGGCATCAACCTTGTACGCAAGTTATACTCTCAAACGTTATGTTTGAGAAAATCCTGTCGTTTTATACAAAGTATTTTGCTGTCTGGATAA
>CAZVUF010000077.1:0-9138 GCA_964629355.1 uncultured Pirellulales bacterium
GCGGATGAGCTTACTTATCCTAAGAACTGGCGTGAGATTACCCAGAAGCCGACTCGGCAGCCCGATAAGCCGATTGGAATGAACCCCGCTGATGCAATGGTGTATGAGCAGCTGGATCAGGTTGTTGATCTTTCGGAATTTACACCGACAATGCCTTTAAACGTGGCTGTTAATATATTGAAAAATTCTGTTTCTCCTCCCTTAAAAATAGTCGTTCTGTGGCGGGATTTACTTGATAACGCGGATATCGAGCAGAGTACCGAAATAAATATGGATGGTTTGCCAGCGGTTCGTTTGGGCACTGGATTGGAAAATTTACTGAAAGCCGTCTCCAGCGGAATTGCCGAGCTTGGTTATGTAGTTGAAGATGGTGTAATTACAGTTGCCACGGTGGCTTCTTTGCCCAGCAAGATGGAAACACGGGTCTATGATATAACCGACTTAGTGGGTGAGCCGGCCCAATATGGGGGATTGCAGGGCTTGTATATGGCCCAATCGTTGAGCTACTTGAGCGGTGGCACAGGCGGCTATGGCGGTGGTGGTGGCTATGGCGGTACTACAGGCGGCTATGGCGGCACTACAGGCGGCTTAGGCGGTACTACAGGCGGCTTAGGCGGTGGCGGCTATGGCGGTGGCGGCATGATGGGCGGCGGCATGATGGGTGGTGGCGGCTATGGCGGTGGCGGCATGATGGGCGGCGGCATGATGGGTGGCGGCGGCTATGGTGGCGGCGGCTATGGCGGTGGCGGTGGTGGTACGAGTATTTATCGAGCCCAAGACTTGCAGTACCTTATTCAGGATACCATCGAGCCGGATAGCTGGTATGACTACGGTGGAGAGGGTAGTATAACACTATACCCAAGCGGTGGCGGTGGCTACGGCGGCGGTGGCGGTGGCTACGGCGGCGGTGGCGGTGGCTACGGTGGCGGCGGCGGCTACGGCGGTACAACTGGCGGCTACGGCGGCTTAGGCGGCGGTGGTGGCGGCTACGGCGGCGGCGGTGATCGACCAAGGAAACTGGCTGTTCTACAGACACGTGAGGTCCATACGAAAATAGAAAAACTGTTAGCAGATTTACGTAAGTCTCTTGGACAACAAGTATCTATCGAGGCCAGGTTCCTCGTCGTAAGTGAAAACTTTCTTGAAGATATCGGTCTTGATGTAGATTTTTCGTATAATGTTGGTGGTAAATGGGGTTTGATTACAGTCGCGCAAAGTTCTGAGGCTGCTGCTCGGGCTGATGCAGCAACGAAGGTTCCGGGCAGTTTGGGTGGTATGAACCCAGCGGCTTCAGCAACGGGAGGCTATGGCAGCATCCTTGATGATTTGCAGGTTAGCTTCCTTCTAAGAATGACACAAGCTCGCACGGATGCAAAGACGTTGACTGCGCCGAAATCCACTGTTTTAAGCGGAGAATCAGCTACTTTCAGTGTATCAAGTCAGGTTTCCTATGCCTTGCCGCCCGACGTTGTCCGTGCTGTCAGCCGTGGATATTATGCCGGTGGTGGTACTGATGTGTTAGGAATACAACAAAATGTGTTATACACACAAGTCTATACGGCTTTAGCCATTACCCCAATTATTACTCAGGACAAGAAAAACGTATTGCTGAATATAATTACTTTAATGACTGATTTGCTTCGGTTCGCAACTCATAATGTTGCAGCCATTGTACAAGATGCTGCTGGTAACTCCCAGATAGTTGAGTATCCTGTGACTGTTCCTGAGACAGAGACTTCCCAGGTAATGACGCGTGTCAGCGTACCTGATGGCGGGACATTACTACTGGGTGGTCAGAAAATAACCGTGGATATTGATAAGGAAGCAGGAGTGCCGATCTTGAGCAAGATACCTATCATTGGAATGGCATTCGGTAGTCGAAGCAAGATTAGAGATAATAAGATATTATTAATCCTGGTTAAGCCTACCATAATACTACAGGAAGAGCGTGAAGCTGAAGCTATTGCCGCGATGGAAAGAGGGTTTTAGTTGGTGATTGGTAATTGGTCATAGGTAGCTAATTAACCGCTTACCTTTTAACTAATTACCTTTTTTGGAAGGCAAGCATGAAGCGAGAAATTTGGATACTACGTAGAAAATGGGTGTTTTTGGTTAGCTCATTGATTTTAGTATATGCGCTGACTGGTTTAACACAAGCACAAGACTGGTCTATTGTTCCATCCGGGGGCGCAAATCAAAGCAACGCCGACTACAAGCAGGGTGAATTACTCGTTCGTTTTGTTGATGGAGGTATTCAACTGCTTGGTGGTCCACGGACAACAATCTCTGTAAGGAGCGATATTGCAGGCTCAATTGTCAGCGGTGCTGTTGTTACAAAGGAATACGACCAGATTGTGCCAGGCCTGAGTCTTGTAAAATTGCCGTCCGGTACAACGGTTTTGGATGCTGTAGTCCGTTTCAACCAGTCATCTTATGTTTTATATGCTCAACCGAACTATATAGTAAGACTTTCTGTTATTCCAAATGATCCAAGATTTTTTGAGCAGTGGGGTTTAAATAACACAGGTCTGTTCGGACGTCCCGACGCCGATATCGATGCACCGGAGGGCTGGGATTTCTCAACAGGCGATTCTCAGGTGGTTGTTGCGGTTATTGATAGCGGTATTGATGTTAATCATCCTGACCTGTTTGACAATATTTGGATAAATGATGGAGAAGTCAACGAGCCGGGTGTTGTGGATCCGGCGGTCGATTTTAACGATGTCGATGATGACGGCAATGGCTATAACGATGATGTTTGGGGATACGATTTTGTGGATGATGACCCCGACCCAGCGGATGAGAATTATCACGGCACTCATGTAGCTGGAATCATTGGCGCAGTAGGTAACAATGGGGAGGGTATCGCCGGTGTTTGTTGGGCGGTTAGACTGATGGCCCTGAGGGCTTTCGATCCGAATGGCGAGGGAAACACGGCAGATATTATTGAAGCCATTAGTTATGCCACTTCCTGGCGTGTCAATTGTATAAACGCCTCGTTCGGTGGTTTGTTTTATAACCAGGCAGAGTATGATGCCATTGCAGCCGCCGGGGACGCGGGGATACTTTTTATAGCTGCCGCAGGTAATAGAGGCCTTAACATGGCTGAGTACCCTGCAGGTTATGATCTTGATAATATAATCTCCGTAATGGCGACAAATCCATTTGATAATAGAGCGGGTTTTTCCAATTATCATATAGAAGATGTTGACTTGGGCGCTCCCGGTGTGAGTATCCTAAGCACTACACCAACAGAGGAAACAGCCTGGATGACGCTGTATGGCATCTCTACAGATTATGATTATTCCAGTGGTACTTCAATGGCTGCTCCCCATGTAACCGGTGCTTGTGTAATTGTAGGATTGATAAATCCGGATCTGACACCTATCCAGATAAAGAAGATAATCTTGCGCTCGGTTGATCCGGTTTTGCCGGGGTTGTGTGTCTCAGGTGGACGGCTTAATTTATACCAGGCTGTACTGACGGCCAGGAAGGGTGTAGTTTTAAATACCAGAACATCCAGGAGGTATCCAACTATTCAGGAAGCTATAGATGGTGCTCTCAATGGGGATACTCTTATAGCTAACAAAAACTTTTGGTATATCGAAACCGTCAATTTCAACGGTAAATCAGTCACTGTGCGTAGCGGTGATGTCGAGGGTGGTGGCAGAACTTATGGTTTGCCTTCACCGCAAGATACTTTTATTTCCGCTCTTTTTGACGGCGGTACGACAGTAACCTTTAACAGCAATGAAGATTCCAATAGCGTACTGTTAGGCTTTACTGTGACAGATGGAACGAAGGGAATTCTAATTCAGGATTCCTCTCCTGTCATCAACAATTGCATTGTTACTTTGAATACTAATAGCGGAATTTATTGTAATAATTC
The DNA here is from genome assembly GCA_964629355.1 of uncultured Pirellulales bacterium. Classification (GTDB taxonomy): domain Bacteria; phylum Planctomycetota; class Phycisphaerae; order Sedimentisphaerales; family Anaerobacaceae; genus CAZVUF01. Next base: position 3,890 of record CAZVUF010000077.1, read on the forward strand.
ATCGCCCGAACTTTTAGACTGCGTTATCACTGTTAATACTACGGAGCAAAATGGAGCCGGTATCTTTTGTGACCAGGATTCCGATCCTAACATTAGTGATTGTAGAATCGTTAGTAATACAGCAGAAGACTCTGGAGGTGGTATCTACTGTAATAACGGTTCTAATCCGAGTATTACAGATTCCGAGGTTACTGAGAATATAGCCGGAGGCAATGCCGGCGGCATTTATTGTGGTAAAAATAGTGATGTGATTATCGTTCAAAGTATAGTCAGCAATAACTCTGCACAATGGTCTGGCGGTGGTATCTATGCAGTTGATTGTGCGCCTTCAATCAGTGATTGTAAGATTACCGGCAATAAAACAACATGGGATGGCGGCGGCATCTATTCCGACACGGGTTCATTGCCGGCTATTATGAATTCTACAATAAGTGAGAATATCGCCGATTATGACGGAGGCGGTATTTTTTGTAACAGCACGTCTGTACAGGTTAAGAACTGTCTTATAACGAATAATACTGTCGATAATTGGGACGGTGGTGGTGTATTTTGCGCCGACGCCTCGCCTGTTATTACAAACTGTACTTTTGCCGGCAATGGCGCAAATCTATTCGACGGATTGGGCGGAGCTGTGTTCTGTGCCGGCAGATCCACGCCGCAAATTACGAACTGTATCTTTAGTGATAATAATGATGTTGCGATCTATGAAAGAGATACGGATTCTGAGCCTGTCATTAATTACTGTCTTTTCCATAATAACCCACGCGGCGATTATTATGACAGGGACAGTAACAGGGCGTATAATTTTATGCTTGTTGCTCCGGATAGCATTTTGACCGGCAGCAATAACTTCACCGGTGACCCGATGTTTGTGCCGGGTCGGCTTGGTAATTACTACCTGAGCCAATACGAAGCGGGACAGATATTGGATGCCAATGGGCAGTTCGTGGACCCGAATGTCAATCCTCAGGATGCGACCAGTCCCGCTGTGGATGCGGGAAGCGATGATGCATTGGCTCTTGGTATGCACATATATTCCACTCGTACGGATAACTTCGAGGATGCGGCGGGCAATAAGGATTTAGGACGCGTTGACATTGGTTTTCATTACAATGACCCTGAACCGGCAGTGCAATTTACTCTAACTACCAGAGTTATACCTGCCGATGTGGGGAACATCAACCCGGATCCGGCGGGTAGTCCTCATGTTTATAAACAGTACAGCCAGGTGCCTCTGGTAGCAAGCCCGAAAGATCCTAATGTCTATCAGTTCAAATCGTGGAATGGGACTAATAATGACGCTCGTGTTGATAGGACCAGTTCCGGGCAGATTGCTGTTATCCAGAGGAATGCCGTCACAATGGGTAGCAACAAAACAATTACAGTCCGTTTTGAGACTATCCTGGTTACTTTGCGTACTCGGGTCGTTGGCGGCAACGGTACGGTGACTCCGCGCACCGGTAGATATACACGGGGTACGGTAGTCGATCTCACCGCTATTCCGTCTAATCCTGCACACTATGTCAAATGGAACGGCTCAGATGATGACTTCTCTTTTTTGCGTACCAATACAATAACTATGTCTGAACCTTTTATGTTAGACCCTCAAGGCAGAGAGTTTAAGGAGGTTGAGGTTAGGTTCTATGCGCCGCGAACTCTGGACGTTCCCGGCGATTACCAGAGAATATACCTTGCTATCGAAGACGCCAACAATGGTGATATTATTCAGATTGCGCCTGGTACTTACTCCTACGAGACAAATCAGCATCCTGTCGGTGATTGGATTCGAATAGATGGTAAAGCCATTACGATAACCGGTGTCAATCCGGATGACCCTTGCACGGTAGCGGCTACAGTTATCAATGGACGATTTGTTATATCAAATGTACAGCGAGATACAATTATAAACGGTCTAACTATCCGAAACCCTGATCTTGTTCGGTGGTCCGCGGGTCCCCCTCCCACGGGATCTGGAAATGACGGTCTTAAAGGATCTAATTATGATGGTGGAGGTATGGAGTTACAGTTTAATGCCTCGCCGGATGTTCGAAATTGTAGATTCGAAGGTTGTTACGTCTGGGGTAGCTCCGGCTCCAATGGTAATAGCGGGGTTGATGACCGTGGCTCGCCAGGTAATGGCGGATGGGCCGGCTGGGCACACGGCGGTGCAGTAAGTATTGGCTATTTCGGTAGTCCAATCTTTACCAACTGTACCTTTATCGATTGCTGGGCTCGCGGTGGTGACGGTGGCGAAGGTGCTGATAATCCTGGCGGTCATGGGGGTAACTGGGCTGAGGTGGATTGGCCCGAAGATTCCCCAATCTGGGATTACGGACCTTTTCTTCCCTACTGGAAGTATAGCGGCTACGGTGGCGCGGTGTACTGTTATCCCTATACCGAACCGGAATTTGTAGACTGCAACTTTATCAATAACCGAACTTACGGTGGTAGTTGTGGCACTACCGGCGCACCTTGGACTTCTACCTGGCCGCTAAACCATTACAAGATCGATAATTTCGGTGGTGCAGTTTATGTTGCAGAAGAAAGTTCGCCTACATTTACTGGTTGCACCTTTATTGATAACCAAGCAGATGTTAATGCTGTTACTTTTTGGCATGACGGTCAAACCGATGCTGCACCGGCGATTATATATAAGCCATACCTCAGCTACGGTGGTGCAATAGCTTTCGAAGATAGCGCGACATTAACCTTTGATAAGTGCACATTCAACGACAATCTGGCTACCATTGGTGGAGGAATGTGGGGGACATGGTCGAATCCGGATATTAATGACTGCGACTTCGAAGCAAATACGGCATACCACGGCGGTGGAGTATATTTTGTCGGTAATTCATTCAAAATCACAAAAAGCAATTTCCACGAGAATATAGCTTTATCCGATACAAGCATAGCCGATCCTAACGACCCTGAAGAAGTACTCGGTGAAGGAGGGGCGATACATAGCTTTGATGCCAATGCCACGATTGTTGATTGTCATATATTCGATAATGATGCCGCGACATCAGGTGGTGGAGTCTATGTCACCGGCAGTAACAGAACAATGTTGCAAAACTGCCTGATAAGAGATAACTCTGCCGGCAGAGACGGTGGAGGTATTTCAGCCAATTGGTACTCGGAATCAAAAATCGCCAACTGTACGATCACAGATAATAGAGTTGCAGCGAAAGGCTTCGGCGGTGGACTATATTGCTCCTATAGCAGTTATGCTAATATCATTAATAGTATCATCTGGGGCAACAAAGCTGATCTTGGTGCTGAAGGTTCACAACTTGCCATCGCCACCGACTTTCAGTACGATGCAAGACCATCAACTATAGATATCACATACAGTGACATTCAGGGCGCTACAGATCCAAATGCGTTTGGAGCGAAAGCGGAAGCACTCGATTTTGTTTTCTGCATAGATACAACCGGAAGTATGTACGATGATATTGATGCTGTTAAAAATGCGGCAAGGGAAATCACAAGTTCGATTACGGAAAAAATTCCTGATTACAGGATTGCTGTAGTTGAATACAAAGATTTTAATCAGCCGAATTTAGATCCGGACGTCGCCGCTGCGTATGGAGCTAATGATGATTATCCATATAGAACTGTTTTGGGCTTCACCACTGATATCGATGACGTGGTAGATGCACTTGATTCGTTAACCGCATCTGGTGGTGCCGATTGGCCCGAATCGGTTTATACAGCCCTAATGCACTGTATCGACCACGACTCACTTGCGGAGACGCTGGCCGGCCAGTTGTATGGAGCTGACCCTGATTCATTGGGACCGGGTGCATGGCGGCCCGGTAATGTGGCCAGGATAATTCTTCTTATGGCTGATGCTCCGCCCCATGACCCTGAGCCTTTCACAAATTATACGCTTGAAGACATTGTCGAGGCAGCGGGCGGAAATGAGCCGAAACGGATTGTATCGCTATTGATTGGCCGGGAAACTGAGGCGGCCAGGTATCTCGGTGATTTGGCTACCGAAACCAGAGGGGCTGTACTGACGGCGGCTACTGCCAGTGATGTGGTTCAAGCACTTATGGAAGCGGTTGACTTGATTTCGCGAGTCCCGAATCCCATCCATGTTGGTTATAATTGCATATCTAACTGGGACCCCAGCACCTATACATGGGACCCCAATAGTCACAACATCGATGAAGACCCGCTCTTTGTTGCAGGCTATTATTTAAGTCAGGTTGCGGCTGGTCAGTTAGTTGATAGTCCGGCTGTTAATACAGGAAGCGACCTGGCAAGTGTGCTTGGTATGGACACATATACCACCAGAACTGACAGTGTGCCGGACAGCGGTATAGTAGATATGGGTTATCATTATGAAGCTTTCACGATACCTCGGTTTAGGTTAACCTTTACGTCCATCGGTGTCAACGTAATTGAGCCTGACATCTATAATCCCAGCTATGATGGTTTCTATAACTGGTATACAACGGTCCGTCTGACAGTAGATAGTAACTCTTACGATTCAAGTCGTTATCAGATTTTATGGACCGGCACGGATGATGATAGTTTAACGGGACCAACCAACACCGTGATAATGGATGGGGACAAGGTTGTGACCGCTCGTCTTGTACAGACTAAATATGACCTGACAATCGCGGTAGATGGTGGAAACGGCCGGCTCTCTGCGAGATGGTTGGAAGATGGTGTCACTCGCACAATCAGGGCACCTGCCACAGACTCGATCAAGCTCGGTACGGCTGTACAGCTTATAGCTGAACCTGCTGAAGGTTATAGGGTTAGAAAATGGAGCGGCACAGATAATGATGCCTCTCGTGCTCCTGAAAACACCCTTTCTATATATTCCAACAGAACTGTTCGTGTTGGGTTTGGACCGCCGGTTACATTGACTGTTCCACGAGATTATCCGACGATTCAAAACGCAATTAATGCAGCCGAAACTGGTGATACCATTGTTGTTTACCCCGGTATCTATTATGGCCCTCAAATCGAATTAAACAAGCAAGTTACTATCATGTCGGAGCATCCCGGCGATCCATACTGTGTGGCGGAGACGATTATTGATAGAACAGGATATTTTAACCGCGCTTTCATTATTTCTACCGGCGCAAATGGTACTGTTTTGGATGGTTTGACGATTCAAAACTGCAATTGGACCGGCAGTAATGCTCTTGGTGGTGTGAGGCAGGACGTCAACCATCCTGATGGCTATGATGGAGGTGTGGCTGAAGGTGCCGCAATTTATATAAATGCAAATG
>CAZVUF010000077.1:9238-10978 GCA_964629355.1 uncultured Pirellulales bacterium
CTCTGGCAATACTGGGGCTATGTCGGCGATTACCGAATCTACTCCGGTTATGGCGGTGGCGTATACTGTAGTGAAGATTCCACGGTTGATTTTACCGCCTGCACTATAAGTGGGAATATTGCTCAGGGCGGTATGAGCGGTGAAGGCGGCGACAGACCAGGTGAAGACCCTGAGCCGGAAATAAGCTACGAGATACCGAGTTATGGTGGCGGCGTTTATTGCGCAACCGGTTCTGCTGTAACATTTACTGACTGCAACATAGCAGATAACATCTCCTCGCCGCCGGTATATACTACCCCGGGCGACCCGACCAGTGGACTAAGGTATCGTCTCGATCCTTATGTCGGTCATGGCGGCGGCGTTTGTGCGGAAAATACCGCTTCGATATCATTAAACAATTGCGCATTTGGCGAAAATCAGGCTTCACTCGGTGGCGGAACGTACTGGTCTAATGCAAATCCAGTCCTTAGCGACTGTAACATTGTGGATAACGTGGCGCTTACCGGCGGCGGTGTATATTTAACCCGCAGCTCAGGTGAGATTATTCAAAGTGATTTAAACAGAAACGTTGCCAATGGATCGGTTGGTGACGGTGGAGCTATATATTGCTTTGATGCCAATGTTTTGGTTGTTGATTGTACTGTAGGTCATAATAACGCAAACGGCAATGGTGGGGGAATCTACTTTGCCGGCAGCAATACAGCGTCAATTACAAATTCTCTGATAACCAATAACACAGCTAATAGAAGTGGTGGAGGAGTTTCTGTTAACTGGTTTGCCAGACCTGTTATTTTGAATTGCACATTCGTCAGCAATTTGGCCAGAGGTACCAATGGCCAAGCCGGCAGTACCGGTTTCGGAGGTGGTCTCTATTGTGGCTATGAGAGTAACGGTGAGGTCGTCGATAGTATTTTCTGGAATAACTATGCCTATGAAGGCAAGGAAATTACAGTTGGAACCAGTACCGCCTTCGAGCGGAGACCATCAATCCTTGCTATCTCTCACAGCGACGTCATGGGTGGAAAGTCTGGTATTAGGGTTGAAAGTGGCTCCACACTCAGGTGGCTTGCCGGCAACATTAGTGCCGACCCATTGTTTGTAACCGGCTTGCGTGGTGATTACTATCTCAGTCAAACCGCAGCCGGGCAGTCACGGAATAGTCCGTGTGTGAATGCTGGTAGTGACCTGGCAGGGCATCTCGGCCTGGCCAGATATACTACCCGAACCGATGAAGGACCCGACAAAGGTATTGTTGATTTAGGTTATCACTTTACTACGGCTACAGAACCGTGCAGTTACTGTAATTTCTTTGACAGAGCACCCAGCGGTCTTCCCGATGGCATCATTGACTTTAAAGACTTTGCAATCTTTGCTTCGCACTGGCTTGAAACTGGTTGCTCCGACAGTGATGATTGGTGCCGTGGTGCAGATCTTACACTCGATTCAAGTGTTGATAGATATGACTTAGCCTTCTTTATAGAATGCTGGCTTGCTCAAGATGCAACTGCTCCGATTCCAGATCCAAGCGTATGGGAGATTATACCATATCTGGCATCGCCGACTTCAGTCAGAATGGTGGCGAAAGAATCATTGGATGGCTGGGGCTGGAATGTGCAGTACTATTTCGAACGGCTGCCCTTAGGCGATCCGAATAGCGGCTGGCAGAACAGCAGAGAGTGGGTGGATGGAGGCCTTGAACTCGGTGTCAGATATGGTTACAGGGTAAAGGCACGTGATGAA
>CAZVUF010000078.1:0-10951 GCA_964629355.1 uncultured Pirellulales bacterium
CAGCGATTGATGTGGCCGTATTCATCAGCATAGTTCTTTTCGATTATTCTGCGACAGTCTCCATCCCAATCTATCGAATCAAGAAGCTCAGCATAGTGATGGACTGCCTTGGTCTCGACCCATATTCCTGTTTTAAGAATCGCTTTTTCACCAAGCAGACGTGAACCGAAACCGAATACAAAGCCGACAATCCAATACGCCCATCTTAGCATGCTGGGACTAAAGCCATATTCAAATAGCTTGACTTGAAAATCCTGGTAGTGCGTCATTTCGTTACACATAGCAGCGACCAAATGACGATTTAGTTTACTTGGATTTTTCGAGATCTGAAACTTGTAGATATTCTGTGCCATCAGTTCCAATGTGTGCAGAGTCAACAGTCCCTTTTTGATGGCTTTTAGCCGTGATTTAGAAAACTCCCGGCCCCGAAGTTCGACATCTTTATCACTCATCTGAGGGCGAATTATAGAGATGTCGTAATCACTTTTTGTCTGTGTCTTTTGGTTAGGTATCTGCATAATAAAATAGTATTCCTACATTCCTCAATATTATAGTCACTGCGCTGTGATATTGTTCTATTGGTTTTATATCGAGACATATCTATGCGGGCAATAAACTTATAAAAGACTTGCGAAAAGACCAGCAGGTTGCTATGTTATTGCGTCCATTTTTATATTGAATTTTGAGTCTTGTATAAGGATTAAGCAATGAAAGTATCTGTAAAGAATCCAGGTTTATCTGAACTTGATGAGCTTTGTATTCAGACAATTCGGTTTTTGGCTGCGGATGCAGTTCAAAAGGCCAAGTCTGGTCATCCTGGCATGCCGATAGGTATGGCACCAGCGGCTTACGTGCTCTGGACGAAACACATGAAATACAACCCGGCTAATCCAAAATGGCATAACCGAGACCGTTTCGTTCTCTCAGGTGGGCACGGCTGCATGCTGCTATATTCACTGCTGTATTTAACCGGTTACGATATGAGCCTTGATGAACTGAAAAATTTCCGTCAATGGGGCAGCAAGACACCCGGTCATCCGGAATATAACCTGGAGCACGGAATCGAACTTACAACCGGACCTCTCGGGCAGGGTATTTCCAATGCCGTTGGTATGGCAATAGCACAAAAGTACCTCGCTAACTATTTCAATCGAGAGGATTTTCCCATCATCGATTATAAAATTTATTGTTTTGCCGGTGATGGGGACCTTGAAGAAGGAGTCTCATCAGAGGCAAGCTCACTTGCAGGACATCTGGGCTTAGATAATCTGATTGTGGTTTACGATGACAACCACATAAGTATCGACGGTCCCACCGAGCTTAGTTTCACCGAAGATAGAGCCAAGCGCTACGAGGCGTATAACTGGCACGTCCAGGAAATCGGCGGTGACGGCAACGATATGGCGGCGTTTGAAAAAGCCCTCGAAAATGCAAAGAAGGAAAAAACCAAACCCTCAATAATAAAACTACGCACACATATCGCTTACGGCAGCCCAAATATGCAGGATACTGCTGAAGCTCATGGAGCACCGCTTGGTGAAGAAGAAATCAAATTAATGAAGAAAAGATTCGGCTGGGACCCTGAAAAAACGTTCCATGTACCACAGGAGGTGCTCGACCACACTCGAAAAGCGGTCGAGCGAGGTAAAACAGCCGAAGCAGCGTGGAATAAATTGTTCGCAGAATATGCAAAAAAATATCCCGATTTAGCTAAACAGTTCAATGACGCTGCGGTTGGAAAGTTACCTATTAAGCTCGATGAAATCCTTCCGAAATTTGGGACAGATAAACCTCTTGCTACCCGCCAAGCTTCTGGCAAAGTGCTGGATGCAGTGATGCCAAAGCTGCCTTTGATTTTAGGTGGCTCAGCAGACCTGACGCCTTCGAATAATACAAAATTTGCCGGTGTAAAGGACTTTCAAAAAGATGCGCGCGACGGCAGGTATATCCGCTACGGCGTCAGAGAGCACGCGATGGGCGCAATAATGAACGGCATCTCGGTAAGCGGCTTAGCCAGGGCTTATGGCGGCACGTTCATGGTCTTTTCCGACTATATGCGGGGTGCAGTCCGCGTGGCGGCTATCTCAAAATATCCGACTATATTTGTGTTCACTCACGACAGCATCGGCATCGGTGAAGATGGGCCGACACACCAGCCGGTGGAGCATTTGGCGGCATTGCGGGCAATACCAAATTTGATTGTTATCCGCCCTGCCGACGCAAACGAGACTACACAGGCATGGAAGTTTGCGCTGGAATATCAAGGTGGGCCGGTGGCCTTACTGTTAACACGCCAAGGATTACCTGTTATTGACCAAAGCAAGTACGCCTCCGCAGCAAACCTAAGTAAAGGCGCTTATGTGCTGCTCGGCGTTGATAAGCCGGACGTGCTGCTCCTCGCAAGTGGCTCAGAAGTCTCTATCGCACTTAGCGCCGCTGAGATACTCGCAAAAGAAAAAATAAAGGCGCAAGTAATCAGTATGCCAAGTTGGGAGCTTTTTGAAAAGCAGCCTCAGAAATATAAAGACTCGGTTATTCCGCCGAGTGTAACCACAAGAGTCGGCATAGAGGCCGGCGTAGAATTGGGCTGGCACAAATACCTTGGCGAAAAAGGTATTTTTATTGGGATGTCTACATTCGGTGCATCGGCGCCAGCTAAGGTCTGCTTCGAGAAGTTCGGCATCACAGCAGAAAATGTTATCACCGCTGCAAAGAAAGTGCTAACCTGATAAGGTACCAAAAAACAACAAAGTACAATGAAGAAAAAGAACATTAAATCCATTGCGGTAATGACTGGGGGTGGGGACTGCCCTGGCCTGAATGCTGTAATCAGAGCTGTTACCAAAACCGCAATAACCAAATTCGGCCTTGAGGTTTGGGGTATCCAAGACGGCTACTTAGGCTTGATTGAAGACCGAATGGACGTGCTCAAGTATGACGATGTGAGCAATATTTTGACGGTTGGAGGCACGATCCTGGGTTCATCCAACGTGGCTAATCCGTTCAAATTTCCCGTGATTACAGGTAAATCAAGGCAGTTTAAAGACGTTTCAAACAAGTGCATTGAAGTGCTCCGCGGCCACAGTATTGATGCACTTATCTGTATTGGCGGTGATGGTACTATGGCCTCGGCAGCCAGCTTTGCTAAAAAAGGCGTCACCGTCATAGGCGTGCCAAAAACAATTGATAATGATCTTTACGGCACAGATATTACCTTCGGCTTTAACACTGCTGTCACTACTGCTACAGAGGCGATAGATAAAGTTCATACTACAGCAAGCTCTCATCATCGGGTGATGATTATCGAGGTGATGGGTAGATACGCCGGCTGGATCGCTCTCCACGCAGGCGTAGCCAGCGGCTCGGATTGCTTGCTTTTGCCGGAAATACCATATCGCCTGGATAAAATTTGCGATTTTGTGCTCGCACGGTCAAAACGAGGCAGGAGATTCAGCATCATAGTAACAGCAGAAGGAGCCAAAGAAAAGGGCGGCAAAATGGTCGTTGCCCAAAAGCTCCCCTTCAGTCCTGACCCAATTAGACTGGGAGGCGTGGCAGTTAAGCTGGTAACACAAATCAATGAGCAAACAGGCCTTGATTGCAGAGAGGTTATTCTTGGACACGTGCAACGCGGTGGGACGCCCACACCTTTTGATAGAGTACTGGCAACGAACTTTGGTTATACTGCAATCGAACTTTTGATGAAAGGCATTAAAGGTCACTTAGTGGTGCTGAAAGACGGCAATCTCTCAAGTATTGGCCTTTCAAAGGTTGCCGGCAGGATAAAGACCGTACCCAGGAACCATCACTTGATAAAAGCAGCTCTGGCCGTTGGAACGAGTTTCGGGATTTAATCCGTTTATAAGGCGAGGAAAAGCTTGATACGGATTCGATGTATTACCAGTCCCGTTCTACCAATTGCGCGGGACCGCATTGCACAGGTTGAGGAAATATTCAAAGAGAATTTCCCAAAGCTTGCAGGTTACGCTGACAAGATACCAGAGCTCCTGGCCCATTCCTTCATGTACGAGTACCAGACCGCCTTGATAGTCTCCGAGACAACATTAGGTAAAGTCACAGGATTCATTCTGCTGCTACACTTTCCTGATATTCACAGCACCTTCCTGGACTTCATAGCGGTACGCAAGGAGAGATGGGGAGGAGGTCTCGGCAGTGCATTGTATGAGGCTGCCCGTGAATATTGTGAGGGACTGTCGTCTCGCGGCCTGTACTTAGAGGTTCAGCCCGATGATCCTGATCTTACAAAAGACCCGGCTGAACTGGCACAAAGCCGCAAGCGTATGCGTTTCTATGAACAATACGGCGTCCGCCCTATCATCAACACCGCTTACCACACGCCGGTTGGCGACCCTCCCACCACAGCTTACTTGCTGTTCGACCCGCTGAACAGAACATCCATACTCTCGCGGACAGAGGCCCAAAGTGCTGTCAGAGCCATCCTACAACACCGTTTCGGACACATCGTAGATGAATGGTATATCCATCACGTCATCGAGTCGTTCGTCGACGATCCTGTCCGGTTCCGCCCTGGGAGGTACTTGCAGAAAGCCGACCAGGTACAGCAGGTTACGACAGGACATATCCAAAAACTCTTCGCTCTGGTTGCGAGTCAAAAGCACATCATCCATCATGTTCGCAGCCGGGGTTATTTCGAAAGACCTGCCCGGGTTGGTGTGCTGCTCGATGCTCTTCTGCCTCTGAACCTGTTCACAATGATACCCCCGAAACGCTTCAATGAGAGTGTCGTTCTTGCAGTGCATGACAAGCACTTCGTCAACTATCTGAAGATCGTGTGCACAAAACTTGAAACCGGCCGGCCTGTTTATCCCGACACGTTTCCTATCCGCAGGCCCGATCGCCGACCCCGCGACCTACCCGTTCAGGCAGGTTATTACTGCATCGACTCCTGTACACCACTGTACCGAAACGCCTACTTCGCAGCCCGCGCTTCCGTTGATGTCGCCATGACAGCCACCGAAGAGATACTCACCGGTGTCCCTGTTGCTTATGCTCTTTGTCGCCCACCGGGACACCATGCCGAGCGGAAAGTCTATGGCGGATTCTGTTACTTTAATAACGCCGCTATCGCTGCTCATCAGCTCTCCCTTCACGGAAGAACGGCGGTTCTCGATATAGATTTTCACCATGGCAACGGCACCCAGGACATCTTCTACACTCGTCCTGATGTGCTTACCGTCTCCATCCATGGCCATCCCGACTTTTCATTTCCGTATTTTAGCGGTTTCTCCGGCGAAATAGGTGAAGGACCAGGCTTAGGATTTAACCATAACTTTCCTTTACCGCCAAATACAATCGACACCGGCTATTTAAAAGCCTTCGATAAAGCCATTAATCGCATCGAACGTTTCCACCCCGATTTTCTCGTTGTAAGCCTCGGTCTTGATATCCTCAAGGGTGACCCTACAGGCACGTTCCAACTGTCGGTTGATGCCCTTCGGCATATTGCTCAACACCTGGCACAGCTCAGATTGCCCATACTCGTGGTCCAGGAAGGTGGCTACAATCTCCGGAATCTTAAACGAGGCTCAGTAACCTTCTTCCGCGCCATCTCCGAAATCATCCGTTGAACCTATCGAAGGAAATCAAAAAAACAGAATACCAGAAAAATAGCATCCACTACAAACTGCCGATAGATTATAATGTTGTGTTGGTAGATCATCCTATGGATCTGGGATGCGACAAAGTAGTTTTGCGGATTATATCCCAGCTCACTCATCCCGACAAAGGGGTGGTTAAAGTCGAGGGGACATGGGGATCGTTTGCGCGCCTGCTGGTGGCGCACATATCAGAAAAACTATCTCGGCCAATTCTGCTAATCTATCCACATATTGAAGATGCCGATAAGGCTGCTGACGATCTAAAAACCTTCGGCTGCAAAGAAGCCAAGGCTCTCGCTGCATGGGAGGGCGAAGAGGAATTAGCAGATGCCACCGATGAAACAAGAGCTGAAAGACTAAAACTCGTCTCTCGTATCTCGTCGCTCGTCGCTCATGGCAAAACTGAAAGTTCACGACTTGTTATTCCAGCTTCGATACAAGCAATTTGTCAGCCGATACCAAAGCCGCAAGCACTACAGGAAAGCTCACTCCGTCTGGAAATAAATAAGGAGGCTTCACTGGAAGAGGTTACCACCTGGCTGGTGGACAACGGATTTGAACGGACCGAACAGGTTGACCTGCCGGGCCAATTCGCCCGCCGAGGCGGAATCGTTGACATCTATGCGCCACTGATTTCGTCGCTCAAATCAGGAATCGCGAGCCAAGAGGAACGAGAAACGGCGGAGGCAGTCAGAGTCGAATTCTTCGGCGACACTATTGAAAGCATTCGCCAGATTAATCTCGATACACAGCGCTCGTGCCAACAGTTAGAAGGTGTCAATATCATCTCGGCAGTTTGTGGAGCAAAAACAGAACAGAAAGAGCTTTTTATAAATATCCTGCCAAAAGATACCATAATAATTTTTGAAGAGCCTGTTGATATCGAAGAGGTAGCACGGGTGTTTCATGAACGGCTCGAATCATCGAATCGGCTTTACAACTGGACAGATATTTATAAAGCAGCAGGCAAATATACGCAGCTATATATATCCAGATTTGCAGCCACAAAGACGAACGATTACCTTAAGATAGATATTAAAAGTGTGCAGCGGTTCGAGCACAAGGCAACTTCGGTCTGGGCGGGACATAAAGAAGCTCTTCAGGAACTGGTGGCCGAGGCCAAACACGGCAAAAAGGTGCTGCTTTATTGTGAAAGTGCCGCGGAGGTCAAACGTGTAGACGAGATTATAAGGGAGATAAGTGCGGAAATCCCAGCGAACTTTAAACTGATGTTAGGGTTCATTCATCAGGGCTTTGTCATGAGCTCACTAAACACGATCGTAATAAGCCACCACGAGTTGTTCGGCCAATACGCACTTAGAAGAATATTGCGACCGGCGCGGGCAACGGCACCAATAGACACGCTCAGCGACCTTCAGGCAGGCGATTATGTTGTGCACGCCTCATATGGCATCGGCAAGTTCTTAGGTATAAAAACAATACAAGATAAAAAAGGCAAATCAGAATATCTCACGATTGAATATGCCGATGGAGCAAAAATTCAGGTTTCAGTCAGCAATATAGCGTTAGTGCAAAAGTTCATAGGGACAAGCCCGAAACGGCCTGCGCTTAGCAAGGTCGGCTCGAAAAGATGGCAGAAGCAAAAAGAAAAAGTCGTTCGCTCCGTTCGCAATCTGGCTGCTGAATTGCTCGAGTTTCAAGCTAAGCGTCAGGCACTGGGCGGAATCGCTTTTTTAGAAGATTCTAACTGGCAGGCTGAATTTGAGGAGTCCTTCCCCTATCAGGAAACACCGGATCAGACGAAAGCCTCCGAGGAAATCAAAGCTGATATGAAAGAACCGCTGGCAATGGATAGACTCTTATGCGGTGACGTGGGCTACGGCAAAACCGAACTGGCAATGCGTGCTGCATTTAAGGCAATAGAGAATAGCAAACAGGTGGCGGTGCTCGTGCCGACCACGGTGTTATGTGTTCAGCACGGCAGAACCTTCACTGAGCGGTTTGCAGATTTTCCTGTTTGCATCGAGGTTTTGAATCGGTTTAAGACAACAAAGCAGTCAAAAGACATAATCGCCCGAACCAAAGCAGGCAAGGTCGATATTCTCATCGGCACACATCGGCTCTTAAGCGGTGATGTTGGGTTTAAAGACCTGGGCCTATTGATAATTGATGAAGAGCAGCGATTTGGTGTTGAACATAAAGAGAAGCTAAAGAGGCTGCGTGTCAATGTTGATATTCTTACGATGACCGCTACGCCAATCCCAAGGACGTTGCATATATCACTTCTGGGTCTGCGAAATATAAGCTCATTAGCAACACCACCTTTGGACAGACGCAGCATAGTGACAATGGTGACACCATATAACAATGAGCTTATTAGAAAGTCCATTTATCGCGAATTAAACCGCCAAGGACAGGTATTTTTCCTGCACAACAGAGTCAAGACAATAGAGAAAAAGGCCTGGGAAATCCAAAAGCTTGCAAAGGATGCTAAGGTTGCTATCGCGCACGGTCAAATGCCAAAAAGTGAGCTGGAAAAAGCAATGATTGATTTTGTTCTGGGCGAAACAGATGTACTTGTATGCACAACCATCATCGAATCGGGACTGGATATTCCAAATGCAAATACGATTTTTATAAATGATGCGGACAGGTTTGGCCTGGCTGAGATGCATCAGCTTCGCGGCAGAGTGGGTAGGTACAAACATCGAGCGTATGCTTATATGCTGCTTCCACAGTTACGTCCTATTACGCCAACGGCAGCAAGGCGGCTAAAAGCAATTGAAGAATATTCCCATTTGGGGGCCGGCTTTAGAATTGCCTTGCGGGATTTGGAGATACGCGGTGCAGGCAATATATTAGGCCCTGAGCAGTCCGGGCACATTCAAACAGTTGGTTACCAGATGTATTGCGAGCTTCTGGCAAATGCGGTTAAACAATTGAAGAATGAGCCGGTTGAGCTTATACCAACTACGGTCATAGACTTAGGTTTCGCTACATATATACCGAAAAATTATATACCTATCGACCGGCACCGCATGGATGCTTATCGTAAAACTGCCGTTGCAAAAACCAGCGAGGATTTGAAGCAGATTGAAGGCGAATTAGCAGATGTTTATGGGCCAGTGCCGGCAGATGTTAGGCTGCTTTTGGAATTGGCTGAGATTCGAATCGCTGCCAGCAGATGGGACATAAAAAGCATCATCGCTTCGGGCCAGGACTTGATCTTTTCGTTTGTTCAAGAAATCCACACAAAAACAGCCGGTTTATTCTCACATGTACCAAGCAAGGCAAAAATTATCGACCCAAAAACGCTTTGCCTACGCTTGCCTGCAAACTATTTTGAACCCAAAACGCTATTAAGTATCCTGCGAAAAATGTTTAGCTGCTAAAGATAGTGGAGATTACAAATAAGCAAAGATGGATCGGTAGAGCCAAAAGGAAATAGTACTAAGTAAACAGGAGAAAAACTATGTGGAACAAAACAAGCAAGCTTTTAGTCTCTTTTTTGACAGGATTGATGTTGACAAATTGTTGGGGTATGTCAGAGAGCAAAGTCAACAAATCGCCACTGGATGAGCTGCCGCCTTATATAAAGCAGGCGACACATTTTGGTGAAAGGGCTGACTGGTCACATGATGGCAAGAAAATATTGTTTCTCGAAAGGACCTTCGGAGATGTGTATGAGATAGAACTGGCAACAGGAATTATTCGTCCGATGACACATCATTACTTCCACGAGGGCTATACGCGGGCGCTTTATCTGACTAATGGAGATATTTTGCTTTCCGGAGCACGACAATTCAATGCAAACGACCCGTGGACCAGTCGAAACGAAAAAAATGCAGAATTATGGGTTTTAAAGAAAGACCTTTCGGGACCACCGGTGCCGCTGGGCGAAAAGTGCTCTGAAGGCCCGGCTGTTTCACGCAAGCATATGCGAATCGCTTGGACACAGCAAGGGGCGTTCTACTTGGCGGATATTGTTTATAAAAACGAAAAACCAGAACTGGCTAATAAGAAGAAAATTTTGGATAGCAAAGGCTTGCCTTTCAAGTGCGAGATCGAAACGCAGAATTTTCGGCCACCCGATGAGAAAGAGCTAATATTCAGTGCCTACGGTTACCAGGGCACAGAAGTTATGGGGCTGGATATTGAAACTGGCAAGGTAGTTAATTATTCACAAGCGCCGAACCAATATGACGAGCCGGAAGGTATTTTCCCTGACGGCAAATACACGCTGGTCGAGTGTGATAAGCACATTGGCAGAGGAATACAATACAACGACATCTACAAGCTGGCTCTGGACGGTTCTGGACAGACAGAACGCTTGACGTTCTTTGCAGACTACTCCGGCTACAAGTCTACAAATCCAGTGGTAAGTGACGATGGCCGATATATGGCATTTCAATACGCCAAAAGAGGTGACATGGCTGGGGTCGGCAGAGGCATCTTGATATTTGATTTAGAAATGTACGGAGACACTAAAAAATCCGAGGGCAGATAGGTGATTAGCACCCTGCTAAAATGTTTAACCTATGAGAATGCAGCGACGGCGGAGGAAATGAAAAGAAGTAGATTTCCACATGCTCGAGAAGCACGTAAGGAAGGTGGGCAATAATGAGGAAGTAAGTATTGCTCGTTTCCCGGGCTTTTACTTTAGCTTATTAGCCAGTGCTGAGCCGAATTCTTTTGCGAGTTTACTGGCACTGTACTGCTTTTTGTTATCATAAGAGGCGGTCAGCAGGATTTCACCGTCTCTATCTTTGGCTATCAGAGAAACGCTTTCGATAGCTTGACTTGAAACAAACGAGCCGGAGCCGACAATGTAAAGTTTAGTCTCACTTCCTGTGGACCTTATTGTCAGGAAGGTCGAGCCGGTGATGAAAATCGTCGCGGAATTTGGGTCACATATTTCAACTTTTTTCCTTATGAATTCTTTCTCCAGAACATCTCTGAGGACCTTGCCAACATGGGGATTCTCGCTTTCAATTGGTTTGATATACACACATTTAGGAGTAAGAGTTTTTAAATGTGGAGTGGCCACAATATCATAATTGCAGCCCGCAGAGATAGCTATCGACAACAATCCAATAAGCCAACATAACCTGTTCATTTCCTGCTCCTAACCTGTTTATTGCCGGTAATAATATTATACGGCATATTCTGGCATTTGTTTAAAAAATTTTCGCCATAAGCATATAAAAAACAGGGCGAGGAACGCAAAAATAGAAATTGCAATTTTACGAATTTGCCTTTAGATTAGTTAAGAGCGGCTCCTAAAGCTTTGGAGCGCTTTTGGGTAGTTCTCTATAGCATTGCGCATAATAAAAACATGGCCAATGTTCAAT
>CAZVUF010000079.1:0-10910 GCA_964629355.1 uncultured Pirellulales bacterium
GAATGATAATGAGCGATTTTTTTGCCAAGAGAAGGATTGTTGTTACCGGTGGAGCTGGCTTCCTTGGCGGATATGTCACCGAAGGGCTTAAAAAACGCAAATGTAAATATATATGCGTTCCAAAGATTGAAAATTATGACCTGGTTAACATGAGTGACATTATCCGGATGTACGAAGATATGAAACCGGATATTGTAATTCACCTGGCTGCTGTAGTAGGGGGAATCGGCGCAAATCGTGAGCATCCGGGCGAGTTTTTCTATAAAAATCTGATGATGGGTGTGCAGCTTATAGAGCAGGCCAGAATCCTAAAAATCGAAAAGTTCGTGGCTCTTGGCACTATTTGCGCGTATCCGAAATTTACGCCGGTGCCGTTTAAGGAAAAGGACATCTGGAACGGATACCCGGAAGAAACCAACGCTCCATACGGCTTAGCCAAGAAAATGCTGCTGGTTCAATCGCAGGCTTATCGTCAGGAGTATGGATTTAATTCGATATTTTTGCTGCCGGTAAATCTCTATGGACCCGGTGACAATTTTAATCCCGCCACCAGTCACGTAATACCAGCGCTGATAAAGAAGTGTGTAGATGCTATTGATAGAGGTGAGGACCATATCGACTGCTGGGGAACAGGCAGTGCTTCCCGTGAGTTTATTTATGCTGCCGACGCTGCGGAGGGAATCTTGTTGGCGACGGAACATTACAATGGCTCCGAGCCGGTCAATATAGGAGCCGGTTTTGAGATAACGATAAAAGAGCTTGCTGAAAAAATTGTGAAGCTCACAGGCTTTACAGGCGAGATTCGCTGGGACAGCTCCAAGCCGGATGGTCAACCCAGACGCAGGCTGGACGTCTCAAAAGCAAAAAAATACTTCGGCTTTGAGGCCAAAACCTCTTTTGATGAAGGGCTTAAAGCCACCATAGAATGGTATAAGGCAAACCGAAAACAATTGACCCCCAGTAAAACTTAAGTTTAAATATTTAGCCCGCCAATTTATTGAGGAGTTCATGATAGTACCCCTGTGACAGGTAAAAAGCCAAAACTAAGCTGGTGGTATGTTGGTGTGCTTGGCTGCGCCCTTGCGCTTTACGTAGTTGGTTGTGCGCCAGGGGCTTTGTGGCAGGATAGCGGTCTTATCCAGTACCGTATCTGGCATAATGATATAGAAGGGCCGCTGGGTTTGGCTCTTTCTCATCCGTTATTTTACATAATTGCCATCGCTGTAAAGTATGTACCTCTGGGCGAATTCTTTTATAGAATTAATTTAGTTTCAGCAATCGCAGGGGCGGTGACAATTGCAAATGTATTTTTACTTGTGCGTTTGTGGCTGGACAGAAATTTGCCGGCAGTAGTGGCAGCTGTCACTTTGGCTGTCTCTCATACATTCTGGAGCCATGCCGGCATTATCGAAACTTATACCTTATGGGCTGCTATATTTACCACCGAATTGATAATACTGCTGCAATATGTGAAGACCCAACGAGTGGTCTATTTGTATTGGCTGGGTTTACTTAACGGTCTTGCGATAGCCGTTCATAATCTCGCTTCAATGCCGTTTCTATGTTATGCTGTATTTGTTATAGTTCTTTTGGTTAAAAAGAATATTCGTTTTAGAAACTTAGCGATTATTGCTCTTTTATGGATTATCGGGGCGCTACCTTATGAGTATTTGATAATCAAAAACATAATACAAACCGGTGATGTCACCGGCACCCTGGCTTCCGCCGCTTTTGGTGTTCGATGGAAAGTGGCGGTCCTCAATGCAGCTTTGTCCAAAGAAATAATTAGAGAGAATTATTTATTTATTTTACTTAACTTTCCAACGCCCAATCTTTTGTTGTTTTTTGTAGGACTATTTGGATTATATAAGATTTCACCGAGCCGGAGTTATAGAAACATTTTATTGGGTTTGATTGTTTTATTTTTTATCTTCGCTTTTCGATATAACGTACCTGATAGGTATGCCTTCTTTCTGCCATTTTATTGTATGGCTTCGATCTTTGTTGGTCTTGGAGCATATTTGTTGAAAGAGCGAGTAAATCGCAAAGTTTTTGCTTATCTTATTTTACTTTTCTGCATGTTACCGGTGGGCGTATATGCAGTTGTGCCGGCTTGGGCGGAGAAAATGCGGATTAATCTTGGGACAAGGAATAATGTTCCCTACCGCAATGATTACAAGTATTTTTTGCAGCCGTGGAAGACCGGCTACAGAGGAGCCGAACGTTTTGCCGAGGAAGCATTGGATGTAGTGGAAAATAAAGCAATTGTTTTTGCCGACAGCTCTACCGTTGCTCCGCTTTTATTGATACAGGAAATCAAAGGCAAACGTCCGGATGTGAAGGTTGTTTCAGGCGTTGTAAGCAGCGAAGATGCGCCAAGTTTTAATGAGCATACGATTGAGCAATTGCTGCAGGGTCGAGCCGTATATGTCGTTTCACAACAGCCGGGGTACTGTCCGTCATTTGTTCTTGATAATTATAATTTAGTTCCGGCTGGACTTCTGTGGCGGGTAGTAAAGGGGGTTCCCGCAGAGCGGGGTTCCAAGTATGAATGAACAATATGCTACAACGTCCAAGAGGCTGATTCACAATACCATTTTCAATATGGCGGCGTTGGTAGGCAATGCGCTAATTGGTTTTTTCCTGATTCGTTTCTTTCTCGGTCAGCTCGGCGAGATCAAATACGGTGTTTGGTTGTTGATTGCAGGCTCAGTCTTTCGCTATGCAGCTTTGTTGAGTATGGGATTGAATAGCTCTATAAACAGATACATCCCGGTTTATCTGGCGAAAAACGATGAGGATGGTGTTAGACGAGTCATCAGCACGTCGTTTTTTTTCTTCTTGTTCGTTGGTGTTGTACTTGCCTTGTCCAGTGTAGTGATATACTACAATGTCGGCTCGTGGTTTGCTATTGAACCTGAGCTTGTTGGAAAAGCTGCGGTATTAGTGTTAGTGGTAGGATTTTCTTTTGCTGTTGCCATGCCTTTGCAGCCGGCTACCGCGATATTGAGCGGCCTGCAGCGGTTCGATGTTATCAACCTGGCAATGATGGCTACATTATTGGTGCGAACGATACTGTTGATTGTATTATTATTGCGGGGTTATGGCCTTCTTACAATGGGGCTTGCGTTTGGAGCCAGCGAAGTTTTGATGAGGGCATTACACTATTTTTTTGTCAGGAAGTTCCTGACAGCAGCTTCTTTATCTTTTGCGAATATAGATTTCGAGCTTCTGTGGGAGATGCTGGGTTATGGAATAAACACCTTTATGTATGCAGCAGGTGCGATTATCATCTATAAGGCAAGCAGCATAATAATCGGCATCTTTCTGGATACTGCACAGGTAAGCCGGTTTGAGATTGCAGCGGCAGGAGTTTTATTGCTCTCGCAATTTCTGCAGGCCTTCACCGCGGCTATTAAGCCGGCTGTCAGCGACCTTGACGCCAGAAATGACCATCTTCGGGTCAAGGAAATATCTTTTCTTTCACAAAAATATAGCCTTCTGATGATAATCCCTGGCGGCTGTTTCCTGATAATAATGGGCAAGGAGTTTCTCTCGATATGGGTAGGTGAAAAAATCCAGGACCCGGCTGTTATAAATACGATGAGCGTTATATTGGCCGTCTTAGCAGTGGGACACTGCTTACAATTGGCACAGCACAGTAACTTCCTCGTATTGGTAGGCAGGGGACAACATAGAATCTTTGGCATTCTAACAGCTTTGACGGCTCTGGTTTGCGTGTCGGCTGCTATTATTTCGGTGAAGGTACTGAACTGGGGACTGCTTGGTATAGCCTGGTCCAATTTGCTACCGATGGCGTTTGTATCCGGCGTTGTTATGCCGATATATTTTAATCGGAAAATGCAAATTCCTGCGGTGGAAAGTATCCGCCATGTATGGCAGCCGGCCTTATCGGGGTCGCTACCGGCGGTAGCTTTGATTACGGCCTGGAAATGTCTGGCCCCACCCGATTCCTGGTTTGAAATCTTGGGTGTAGTAATTGCTGCAACGGCTCTGACTCTTTTAAGTAGTTGGTTCCTGAGTCTTAAAGAAATTGAACGGAAACGATTTGCCCATATTGCTCTGGGAAAAGAAATATAGCAACTAAAATATGCTTAAGCAGCATCGGGACATGATGAAAGATTGTTCCTACAGAGACTCTCATAAATATTTGACTAAAGGCGCTGAGTACGAGACATACTACCAGACACAGCTCTGGGAAAAATTTCTTTGGACCCGTGAGCAGGAAATTATCTTGTGGATTTTAGAGAAATACTTTGCTGGAAGGGACATCCATCTGCTTGATTTTGCCTGTGGGACGGGACGTATAACAAGTTTTTTGGAAGACCGCGTAAAAACATCGACAGGTGTTGATGTATCCGGCTCTATGCTGGCAATTGCGCGAGAAAAACTTGAAAGAACGGAAATCATCGAGGCTGACATAACCGTTGACAACGTATTTGCAGAGAGAAAGTTTAATCTGATTACAGCCTTTAGGTTTTTTGTCAATGCTGAGCCGTCACTGCGTTCAGCCGCAATGCAAGCTCTTTCGAGGTTGCTTTCCGAAGATGGCTATTTTGTATTTAACAATCACCAAAGTTATGACTCACCTTGGATTAAGCTGCTCTATATGCGCCATCAGCAGAAAAACCCCCAAGGCATATTCAATGTAATGACTATAGATGAAATGAGCAGGCTTGTCGAAGATGTTGGGATGGAGATAGTAGAGCTTTATCCAGCAGGTTTTTTCCATCCGCCGAAGATTGCAGCCCCACAGGCTGTGACCGGCGCGGTTGAGAAGTTATGCTGCAAGCTCAAGCCTCTGGCCCGATTATCGGAGAGTCCCATTGCTGTGTGCAGTTGGCGCAACGGACTGAGAAGATGATAGTTGATGTTCAAAGAAAATCATTGATAGAATTTTCCGGTAATGTTGTACGCAAGGTTGGCGATGCTTCTTTGTTGGCTGTCGAGGCGACCAAGACCGTGCGGGCGGGGGAAATTGGCAGAGAAAGCGGATTATTTTATGTCCCGCGAGTGTTGGACTTTGACCGAAACAAAGGCGTGCTTGAGTTGGAGCGGCTGAAAGGCCTGGTGACGCTGCTGCGGTTGGCAATTAATAAAGACGCTCGTTTACTTGAATTAGCGAATAGAGCCGGCTGGGCGCTGGCGGTCATTCATGAGCAATTGGTTCTGCCCGACAAAATAAAGTACCACCTTCCACCTGGATGGATAGCTCCAGATTCGAACGGTGGCCCGCTGCCCCGACTTGCGTCAGGAGACGCAGGGGCAGGCCCGGATCGAAATGTTTTTATCCACGGTGATTTTGCAAGTGTTAATGTATGTCTTCACGAAGCATCGGGTCGGCTGGTCATATTAGACTGGTCTGCGGCGCCGATTGTAGGAAGAACCCCGACTTTTGGCAGTCAATATTTTGATATTCTCTGGTTTGTCGCCTGCATGTTCCGCAGCGCAACGGGTATGAGATTTACGAGATGGAATGCCGAGATGGTGGCTGATGTATTTTTAAGAAGCTACGCCAGGAAGAGTTTGCAAGATATTTCCGACGGGTTTAAGAATTATTTACCGGAGATATTCCGATTACAGAGGCAAAAGATTTGGTTCCTTGCGGGACGAAAATCACTGGCCAAGGCCGCGGCTTATATCTGTTCACAAATATTTTTGTACACCCGTTTTCGTAGATTTTTGCGCAAATATGAATTGTGAGATCGAAAGCTCCGTATGGATGCTGTATATGAAAATTTGATAGCCGAAGAGGATTTGTGGTACGAGCAGCCGGAGAGGACATCCGATATTCAATTGCCGCCAGTGATTAATATTCTTCTTCTGGCGATCTGGGCGGTGATTTCCCTGATAGGCCTTGCCGTGATTTTTCTTGGCAGAAACACAATAGCTGGCATCGTAATAATTGCGTTGCCTACATTTATCGGCATGGTCATTAAACCAACCTTTGCACTATGTATTATGATGTTAGTATTGCCGACGGGATCTGGTGTTGGCGCAGCAGTGGATTTCAGCCTCGATCGGGGCGTTGGCTTAGCTGTTGCGGTCAGCTTTGTTTTAAATTTACTGATAACTCGTCCCAGCCTGCGTCTCAGCAATAAGGCACTATGGGTGCTTGTGCTATATACAATCTGGGTGTCTTTAGTATCGCTGGCGGCGCCTTATCTTGCGTTGGAATTACGGCGTGTATTTACTCATGTTCAGCTTTTAGCACTTATTTTTATTGTATATTGGATACTTCATACAAATGACGTAAGAACCTTCTACTGGGCTCTGAGAGCTTATGTGCTCGGAACATTGGGCACGATTGCATTAGCGGTTATAACAGGTGCTGCGATAAGGTCGGTCGAGGAAACCTCTGAGGCAAGATATTCCGCTACTGTCGGTCAGGCGATTGATGCGAATATGTTAGCGAGCCTTGTCTGCCTTGCTTTCTTGGCCGCTATTTATTTATTCGCTCGCGATAAAAAGTTGTTATGGCGATTAGTGTATCTCTTCTCGATGCTGGCCCTACCTATTATGTTGCTTAAGATAGGGTCTCGTGGCGCTTTGATAGCTCTGGCATTTACTATGTTGTCACCACTATTGTTTGTACGACAGGTCCTACACAGGCCTGCGCTGGCAGTACTGATGCTCATAGTAATTTTGTTGGCTTCAATCTCGGCTGGGTTTGTAGTAAGCCGAGGAGGGCTGGAGTCTGGCGTTTCTGAGCGATTAACGGACTTATACCGTGCTGAAGAAGCTGTCAGTTACAGAATGATGCCTATTAAAAAGGCGCTGAGTTGTATAGTAGCAAAACCGATTGGCACGAGCTTTTATGGCTGGTTTGAATACAGTGGGCTTCGGATCATACCGCATAATGACTTCTTTTTGGCTCTCGGTCTCTACGGTGTGCCTGCTGCCGGCCTTTTTGTGTTTTTCGTGCTGATGTTGATGTTCACAGTCAAGCGAATCCCACTGGGATGGGAGAAGCTATACGCCCGTGCAATTTTAACGTTTTTGTTAGTGATGGGGCTCGACGTCCCGCAATTATATCAGAAGCACTTCTGGGTGTTTCTTGTATTTGTAATGGCCGGCGAGCGGATAGCTACATACTTCACCCCGCCGGAAGATGAGCTGGAATACGAAAACGAGGAAATCGAAGTTTGAAAAAGCGTTTCGAATTGGGGCAAGAGATATTTAGCCCCGCAATTTATTGCGGGGTTTAGGATTTTTCAAATGCACATAGCCATGGTGACAGTGTTTCCTGCAGGGGCTGATCACATTGACGGTGGCGTAGCCGGCGTAGCCAAGTATCTTGTCGATGAGCTTATAAAGCAGCCGAATGTCAAGTTGACAGTAGTCGTTCCAAAAGGTGCTACTGGAAAAATTACCTATGAGCGATTTAAAAATTTTAATGTTTGCAGAATGGGAAAGAAAGGGCTTTGGCGTTTTTTGCCAGGGACTGTTTATGATATATTTGCGGGCAAACGGCAGATACAAGCCCTTCTAAAACAGGTAAATCCTGACATTGTACACTTTCAAAACGGCACTTTTTTGGCGGCAAACTGCTCGTATCCGCACGTTCTCACAATCCATGGGATTGTGGAAAGGGATGCGATGTGGGATATGCGATGGGGGCCTCTTCGATGGGTCAAGCGGCTGCTACTGAAGCAAACGGAAGAATATGGACGCCGCCGGGTCCCGCACATTATTTTGATAAGCGAGTATGTTAGGAAATTCCTGCTTGCAAAGAATAATATTCGCAAGACCTGGCTGATTAACAATCCTATTGCAGATTCATATTTCGACATCGATTGGCAATTTGAGCCGGGCAGAATATTTTGTTGTAGCAGAATCAGGCCGTTAAAGAACATCGTTGGTATGATAAAGGCATTCGCCATTGTTATACGAAGTTCTCCAAACGCACAGCTTCGCATCGCAGGAGCTGCTGAACCTGCGTATCTGAGCCAGTGCCAGCGGGAAGTTGAAGCAAACAGCTTGAGTGACAACATATCCTTTCTTGGAAATCTCAGTATTGATGACATTCAACTGGAATTATCTAAAGCAAATTGTCTGGCTATACCTTCTTTCCAGGAAAACGCGCCGCTGACTATCGCTGAAGCGATGGCTGTAGGTGTCCCTGTGGTCGGGTCTAAGGTGGGAGGTATACCGGAGATGGTCGAAGATGGCAAAACGGGTTTGTTGGTCGACCCTTACGATATAAAAGACATCGCTGATGCAGTTTTGAAAATTCTTTCGGACCGGAACCTTGCTTACTCTATGAGTCAGCAGGCTAAAGAGATTGCAAAATGTCGGTTTATGGCGTCGGTTGTGTGCAAGCAAACATTACAGGTGTACAGTGAAATTTTATCGGGAATAAATAGCCCGGCACCAGCTCACGCGCCGACTGATATGGATAGAACACTTATATGGGCCTCAAACACATAATAAGAGGCGTATTAACATACGTCCCGGAGTTTGAAAAAATGATGCCTAACCGAACGGGCGGAACCAGTTCCGCTCGATATTGTTATTCGGTCTGGCTGAGGCATCTTGTTTTGGCACAAAAGGCCAATCTTAGTACCTGTCCGAGAGTTGTTGCAGAGTTTGGTCCTGGAGACTCTTTAGGCATCGGCTTGGCGGCACTGCTCTCGGGAGCACAGAAGTACTATGCGTTTGATGTAGTGGAATATGCCGACACCGCTGTAAATCTTGACATCCTTGATGAGTTGGCCGCGCTGTTTGCAAAAAAGGAGCCGATTCCCGGACAGCAGGAATTTCCCTTAATCCAGCCGTATCTGCAATCATACGAGTTTCCACAAGATATTCTGACGGATGAGAGGCTTGAGCAAAACTTAGCCGTTGACAGAATTCAGACTATAAGAGAATCGTTAGCCGATTCCAGTCTGCATGGGGACGATATGGAAATTCGTTATATTGTGCCATGGCATGATGATAACATAATAGAAGGGGAATCTGTTGATATGATATTCTCCCAGGCGGTGCTCGAGCACGTCGATGACCTAGCTCATACATACGAGACATTCTATCGCTGGCTCAAGGCGGATGGTTTTATGAGTCATCAAATCGATTTTGGATGTCACCATCTGGCGGAGCATTGGAACGGCCACTGGGCATATTCGGACCTGTCTTGGAAATTAGTAAAGGGCAGGAGGACCTATCTTTTAAATCGTGAGCCTTATTCCACTCACAAGCGCTTGTTGGAGCAATCAGGTTTTGAAATAGTCTGTGAGTTGAAAACCGTCGATAACACCGGACTTGCCAGAGAGCAGCTTAATCCACGGTTCCGCCAATGGTCTGAAGAAGACCTGACAACAAGAACTGTTCACATCCTGGCCAGGAAAGCCACGAGATATTGAGATTATGAAGATTGCGTATGTTGTTTCGGGCATGAAATTGCCCTTTGTTATTAGCGAAATTGAGGCGCACCAGCAGGCCGGTTGGCAGATTCTGCCGTTAGCCAGTTGCAAACGCGAGCAATATGAAGACTGGTCTGAGGTTATGATTAAATGGTGCCGGCAGACTATTTATCGCTCGAATGTCTTTATTCAGATGTGGGCGCTCCTGCGAGAAATGTTTACGCATCCTTTTCGCTTCTGGAAGGTTTGTTTTTGGGTGGCGACTTTGCTCTATTATAGTCCCATCGAATTCGTAAAGGCTGTTTATGAATTAACGGCTGTTTGTGATTTTGCTTTTCACTGCAGAAAGTTCGGCGTCGAGCATATTCACGTACATTTCGCCAGCCGGTCTTTAAGCCTTGGGATTATGTTGGGGATGTTGACGGATTTGCCCGTATCGTGCACAGTTCATGCCTTTGATATATTCACCAGAAGCGCCGGCAGCCTGCGGCCGCGATTGGCTAAGTGCAAATTTATAGCTTCTATTTCACAATTTAATATCGAATATTTGAGAAGCACCTGTGGAGATTCCATTGCGGATTTATGTCACGTTGTACATTGTGGCATAGATATGGAAAAATTCAGCCCGACGAAGTCGGGTTTGATCCAGTCCAGAGCTTCGCTCTGGTTGCACCGATCTGAGCCGGGTAGGATGATTTGCGTGGCCAGACTTGACCGCAAAAAAGGTCTGGACGTGGCTGTAGAAACATGCGCTAAGCTGAAGGGGAAAAATGTTGATTTTAATTTCCAGATTATCGGTGACGGCCCCGAAAGAAAACATCTTGAGGGACAAATTCACAAATTAGGTTTGGAAGACCAGGTTCAATTACTTGGACCGAAGGCGAACGACCAACTCGTTCCATATTTTAGTCAGGCCTGTCTATTTTTCATGCCTTGTGTTAAGACGGAAAGTGGCGATATGGACGGTATCCCCGTAGCAATGATGGAGGCAATGGCATGTGAGGTGCCGGTGGTCTCAGCTCGGATTTCCGGCATCCCTGAGCTTGTGCAGCATAATATTAATGGACTTCTTGTGGAAAAAGAAGACCCTGATGTTCTGGCCGATGCCGTTGGGAGTTTGCTTTCCAATCCCGATAGAATCCGACGATTTGGTCGTGCCGCCCGGCAGCAGGTTGAACAGAATTTCAATGTCACCAAAACCGCGTTGCAACTGCAGCAATTAATTCAGGGACAAAGCTGTGAAAAGACTGAGCATTCTAATCATAATTCTGATGTGCTGTGCCTGCAATCTGTACGCTGAGACATATTGGATTGCTCCCACGGGCAGAACCTTGGCAAAAGGTACAGAAGATGACCCTTTCCCATCCGTCCAAGAAGCTCTCAAGCACGCTGGTGGTTGTAATACCTTTATATTTCAGCCTGGCAATTATGTCGGGGTTCAGATAACGGTTACTGCTGAGTATACAGGTTCGCCGCAACAGCCGACCGTTCTGAAATCTCAGGAGAAATACAAGGCGGTTTTGCACG
>CAZVUF010000080.1:0-10881 GCA_964629355.1 uncultured Pirellulales bacterium
GCTCGTTGAACATATATATGAGCTATTGGGTCAAGCCTGCCGATTATTGGCTGTACCACGAGGTCAACCAGCGTGTCAACTTAGAGATGATGAAGCGTTTCGAAGCCGAGGGAATTGAATTTGCCTTCCCAACACAAACATTATACTTGAAGAAAGAGTAGAAATCACCTTCCGAGCAGCCGAGTGACGCGGTGGATTTAACGCTCGGGAAAAACAGGGAAATGATATAATATAGATGAGGTGCGAAAAAAAGATTACCAATGAGACCAATAATGAAAGACTTTGCTAATTATCTTCCGGCGCACCTTCCGGTGTTTTCCGCGAGCGTCCCTGGCAGCTCTCGCAATGGCATGCTCCCACCATTTTTAGATGTGTTGTGCCGGCAAGAGCCTTTGTTTCGATTAGTCTGGCGCCTTTTGCCTGCATTTTACGAAGTGCCATTTGCGCATCCTTTTTATTACGTGAGCCTACCGCATCGACCACAACAGCCACCTTCTTTCCTCGCTGCAGCAATCCCAGCGCAGTCGCCTTAACGGCGTCTTCCGCACACGCACCTATCAGCACAAACTCACTGGCACGCACTTCGCTCAGCAGCCTGTCAATTCGAGGTTCATCAAACGGGTCAACGCAGCGCTTGTGAAAGATGATTTGCTTGTACTGCCGCATCATATCTCTTGGCAAATCGGTGCTACCATCCGCTGGAAAAGTCGCCCTGTTTTGCAACAGTGTATAGTGTATTTTTTTCTGTCCATCGGTGCCATCAACGCAGTGGTGATTCTCTTCCTCGTGGTTGTTGTTTGGATAGACATCACAGGTTGAGATTATTGGGATATTTTTCCTTCTCGCCCACGCCATTACCCTTCGGATGTGCGCGAGAACTCTTCTGTGGTTTCTTATACACGCTTTGCCCCCAGCTAACAGGAAGTCTCGCTGCGTATTAACATCTATCAGAACTTGTTTACGCCGCGTTTTGACCATTTGCAGAATCATATTTAATGGTCCTTACATTAAGACCTCAAGAGTCCTATAATTGCTACGCTATGGCCAACAATAAGTTCAGGGTTCCCACAAAGCGGGAATCTTCACATCCTTCTATCGAATAGTGACAGCATCCACTTTAAACGCAACGAAGACAAAAAACTAATTTTTGAATCTTTACCTAAACACCCTTTTTTATGTAGAATAACAAACACAAATTTATGTTGTTTTATTGTCCTGCTTTATGCAGGAGATTTGACTTATGGCTCGAAAATTAAAGGACTATCCTTGTATTGCGTTGAAGCCGGAAGATTTAAAAGGTGAAATTGATTTTGTTCGAGTTTTCGGACGTTCTCGTCACGGCGAAGCGTGCCGTAGCCAGGCAAGCCCCCTCCATGTAGAGATCGGTACCGGCAAAGCTACCTTTCTGCTAAGCCAGGCTATGGCCCAGCCGAACGTGAATTTTCTCGGCATCGAGCGGGCCAACAAATACTACCGTTACGCTGTTGACCGAATTGGCCGATGGGGACTGACTAATATTCGGGTAATCCGCACTGACGCAGCCGCCTTTTTAGCTGATTTCTTACCGACTAACTCTGTGGACTGTTTCCATATCTATTTCCCAGACCCTTGGCCAAAAAGACGTCATCATAAAAGACGCTTCTTCTGCCCTACCAATCTGGAGCATCTGGTTCGCTGCTTAAAGACCGGAGGCACTTTAAGAATTGCCACTGATCACGCTGCATATTTTGAACAGATAAGGATATTAATAACCGACAGAAACGAGCAGCTTGAACAAACTGAATTTCTCCCCTCTGCCGGTGCAAGTAATGGAGAGTTGAGCGGCACAAACTACGAACGAAAATACATCAAAGACAAAAGACAGATCTATACTATCGCGGCGATGAAGAAATAAAGCTCGTTTACGTGTACTCGCAATGATTGGCGATTTTTAACGGGGTGTGCCGAGGATTTTCAGCGAATCTTCAACTACCGGAAGAGTCTTGGTTTCAACCTTTGGATCGTTAACATTACCTGTTACTTCCATCCGTATGACAGCTTTACCAAGACCTTCGGTCAGAGAACCCAAAAGCGAAGGCTCCGCACCAGCCAGACGTCGGCCTCGAGCAGTGAGACTCAGACCAATATCTGCGTTTCTCAAGTTCATCAAGCCTGAGCCATGAAAAGCGACTGTTTCACCGGATAAATCAAACACATCAAAAAGAAGCGTGTCGGATCTGATATATGAATCAACAACCATTCGTTCAAAGGCAAAATCTTTAGGCTCCGTCAGCCTCAAAACGTATAATAGCTTCGCCAATGGGGAGAGTTTACCCACCTGCATATCCCTTATAGCCAGCCTGCATCTGCCGAGCCGTGAAGAATTGTCGCCTATCTGGGCACAGATGCTCAGTGACCCGCCCATTGTCCCACTGGTATAGTCGGTTTTGGCCTGCCTCAGACGGTTTGGCTCCTCGCCCAAGAGAAACTGCCTTAAGTCAATATTGTCAAAAGCAACTTGTAACAAATATTCCAAAGCCTCCCCTGCAGGTTTGATTTCCAATTTGCCCGTCAATTTGCCGTCGTAACAATCTGCGACAAAACTTTCAGCTAACCACTGCCGCAGATGCGGCTCGTAATTCAAATTCATCGTCATACTCGTTATGGATTTGCCCTTGATCTTAAAATTATCTGCAAGCACAGCAACCTGTCCATCAGAAAAACCATCTCCGGTTTTATACGAGCCTTTTGCTTTTAAAACCGCACCTAATTCTGCTTGAGCACCGGACATATTGAAATTGCAGGCCTTAAATCCGACAGTGGCAGTGAAATCTATGAGTTTTTCGCCGTCATCAACTTTAGAAACTTTTACATTTTCCAAGTCCATATCAAATCGGCCGGTCGGTGACAACGCCTGATAAAAAGAGCCTATATCTGCCGGCAGAGCACACACTAAAAATTCACCTAAAGAAATGTCCCTTGCTGAAAGTTGAAATATACCATTGCTGAAAGTGTTATCAGCCAGAACAATTTGGCCATTTAATTTTATGGTCGAGTCCATCAAAGGCAAATTTGTTTCTTGAATGCTGTCAGCTGGAGTTGCGGTAATCTTGTCGAATATCACATTGTTGTTCGTTATCGTTATCTTGCCGGTGATGTCTTTTAAAGGATAGGTAAATCGCTTGAAATTGATGCTATTACCCAAACACTCAACAGATATGCTGTAGTCAGTGCGTTCATCATTGCTCATTTTTTTAAAATTTGCGCTGATGCTCACCTTGCCGGCTGGCCGCAGTTCCGAAGCAACTTTTACCATTCCCGCAGGCAACAGACCAATCAATTCATCGCTCAATTGAGCCTGCTGTGCACCTATCGCCAAGTAATAACGTGGTAATCGCGGTTGATCTGTGAGCCAAATTCCACCAACTAATGAAACCTTGCTCTGGCCATAGCGGCCGGTAAAATTTTTAATACTCGTCGAATCGGGCGTCAGATGAACTTTTGCCGATACATCAGAGATCATCAGCCCCGATTTATTCGCTTTCAAAGAAGCTTGTTTCAAAGTCACATCCGCAAAAAAACTTGCCCGTCTTGTCCTGGCCAAATTGTAGGGCGGGACTTGCCCTACCTCCGAGCTTGCTGTCGCTGTATCCTCCGCTGGCGTAAAAATCCTGATATCAGCATCAGCCAGCCCATTCATATCAAATTGGTTATAAAGAGTCCCTTGCTCAGCCAGCAATGTCCTTACAAGTGTCGGGTCGAACGGCATATCGTTTGCTTTAATCGACAGATTATAAATCGGATTGTCGGTATTGTACTCGATAACTTTACCATTAGAAATTATGCTGCCTCCTCCGTTTGCTTGTGAAACCACATCGACAACTGTTATGCTGTCGGAGTCAAAATAAAGCTTACCTTTAAGAGCCTTCAATGGGTAAGGGAAACGCCAATAAACAGCTTCGGCGCCTCGCAATTCAACCTCAAGCAATTTCCGCTTATCCATTAGTCCGCTAAAGGCGGAGCGGCTAAAGCGATAATTAATTGCCGCCAGACCGCTGGGAGAAAAAGCTGTCCAAAATTCTTTTTGTTTCAGGCTTAATGCCTCATACAGATCGTCGTCCAGCGCCATATTATCACTCGTAATCTGGATCTGATACCGCTGATCAGGACCAAAATCTTTTACCCAGCCGGTGACTGTCACCTCGACATCACCGTGTTTGCCGGAAAGATTATTCAACATAGCGCTATTTTCGGTGAAATCTATCTGGCCTGCCACCTGTTCTATTGTGTAAGGGAACCTGCTATCGCAAATGGTCACGTCCTTACACAAGACTTTACCGGTGATCGTGCTTTTGCTTAATTGGCTGAAATCACCCGATACCTCCATATCTATATCGACTTTTCCTGTGGGACTATACCTGTTAAAAAAACTTTGCAGAGAAGTAAACAGAACAGATTCTGCTAAAAACGCCGACCTATTGAGGGCAAGTGTTTCTCCACCTGACGCCTTAGGGCATGACAAATTCTCGATTTTCAGCTTCAATAAAAAATTTTTGTTGCGGTCGTAATTCAATACCGCATCCAGCGTATCTATAACCCAGGCATTCTCAAATGCAGGTATGCCAGCCGATGAAATCCCGCCTGCCACTGTAATTCTCCCAGGGAGCCAAGACCCGACCAGTTTGCTTCTACCCCGTTTTTGCGAAGAGCTACTCGCAGATGAGTTGCCATCCGCCTTTTCAGCCGTTGTTATATCAAAACTATAACCGCCTAAAATTTCTTTAGCAGGTCTGAAACTCATATCAATAGGTACTGCTCCGAGAACTGTGGCCTGGCCTTTCGAGACCTTACTGTATTGCAGCGTTCCACCGTTAAGGACAATAAGAGGCATTTTGCCTGCGCTACCTTTAGGGACGTTGAATTTAAGTGCTTCTAAATTCCACTGGTCTGTGTCCAAATCGTGTTGGGCATTGAAAACAAAATCATTAATACGTATTTCCTTTATTCGTGGTCCCAATAACAATAAGCTGCCTATACTAAAACGGGCGTAAACTGTCTTCGCTTTGAGAATTGTGTTGTCGTATTCTTGTTTCTGATGGGGTCTTATTACAAGACGCTCGATCAAAGCTGAGCCGTTAAACTTGAAATCGATAAATTCGGCATCTACCTTGCATCCGGCCAGCTCACTGATTTCTGCTATTGCAATTTGCGGCAGAGCACACCATAGCCAGCTCAAGATAAAGCCTAAAGCGATAACCAAAATTAAAACCACGATTGGCCATCGCAGCAGAGCTATACCTCGTCTTTTAGGCCTGTTGGCTGACGGCTGTTGATCCTGATTTTTGAATTGGCTCATACAAAACATATAAGGTCTTGGATTTAAGGCACAGCATTCAATTTATGATTACTATTTTTTATTGCTTTGTCTGCAATATCCCGGCGCCAGTATGCACCGTCGAATTTTATTTTCTCTACTGCCTCGTATGCCCTTTTCTTTGCATCTGCGATTCGCTCGCCCAAAGCGGTCACACCCAACACCCTGCCCCCGTTTGTAATAATATCCCCATTCTGCTTTTTAGTTCCCGCGTGGAACACGACCACATCCTTGAGTCGGCCGGCCGTTTCAAGACCGGTTATTTTTTTGCCCTTTTCATAATCGCCCGGATATCCACCCGAAGCCATGACGACGCAGACTGCCGGCCGCTGGTCCCACTCCAGCGTAACCTCATTCAGTCTCCCTTCACATACCGCCAGGCAAATTTCCAGCAAATCACTTTTAAGCCGCATCAGGATCGGCTGAGTCTCCGGGTCACCGAACCGAACGTTAAATTCCAGCACTCTCGGCCCAGCGCTGGTAATCATCAGCCCTGCATAGAGCACGCCTTTGTACAACGTGCCGGTGCGATTCATGCCATCTACGACAGGCACGAGAATCTCACGTGTGATTCTGTTCATCATCTCCTCGGTGACAACCGGTGCCGGGCTGTAAGCACCCATTCCGCCTGTGTTAGGCCCTGTGTCGCCGTCGCCGATCGGCTTATGGTCCTGCGATGTTTCCATAACATAGATATTATGCCCATCCACAAAAGCTAATATCGAGGCCTCCTCACCCAACAGCTTTTCTTCGACTATGATTTTGTCCCCCGCCGAGCCAAATATCTTATCACACATTATCCTTTCCGCCGCCAGGATACCGTCTGCCGGGTCGTCACAGATAATGACTCCTTTGCCCTGTGCAAGACCCGCCGCCTTTACTACCACCGCTTCATCCCTGCTTGCTATATACTTTTTAGCGTCGGTGAATCTGTCAAAAATTCTGCCCTCGGCGGTTGAGACAGCGCTAGAACGCATCAACTGCTTGGCAAATGCTTTGTCGGCTTCAAGCTGTGCGGCACCGGCGCTCGGCCCAAACGCTTTTATGCCCGCCTCTTCAAAAGCATCGACCACACCTGTTGCGAGCGGGTCTTCCGGGCCCACAACTACCAAGCCTACATCGTTTTGACGTGCGAAGTTTACTAACTTATCAATATCAGTAGCTGCAATTGGAATATTTTCTCCACATTGGTTAGTGCCAGCGTTGCCTGGTGCGGTATAAAGTTTGCTAAGGTTATTCGACTGAGCCAGTTTCCATGCTATAGCATGTTCGCGTCCACCGCTGCCAATTAAAAGTACATTCATCTGCCAACCTCTATTAATAATTTGTAGTTAGCCCAGGATTTATTGCGGGCTTGCGTCTTTATCCTAATCTATGAATAAAAGGTTGGCAATCGGTAATTTGGAAATTCGTACACCAGACTTGCAGGAAATCATTCTATCTTTTATCCTGTCCGCTATGGTTAAGACAGAAAAGCTTAAAGTTCAAACTCGTGGAAACTGCGATATCGTAGATATAACTGAGCAGGTCAAAAAAGCTATCATGCAATCCCAGATAACCAATGGTACCGTCACACTTTTTAATATCGGTTCAACAGCAGGTATAACTACCACCGAATACGAGCCGGGCCTTGTCAATCACGATATAAAAGCTGCTTTTGAGAGAATTGCACCACGAAACTACCGATATGAGCACGAAGAAACTTGGCACGACGATAACGGCCATTCTCACGTAAGGGCCTCGGTTTTGGGTCCTTCTTTAGCCGTGCCGGTCGTAGATGGCCAACCGACTCTTGGAACCTGGCAACAAATAATCTTAGTTGATTTTGACACTATACCAAGAACAAGAACAGTAATATGCCAGATAATGGGCGAATAAGCTCCTTTACTCCTCGCCTGTCGCTCGTGAAGTATACGTCGTTTTCTCTACCAATGAACCGTATATCATACTAAGCGTAGATGAAGCATCCGGCCCTTATGCTCTTTTTTCTTGCCTTTCCCGACAGTACCGATCATAATACAGTGGACAAAAGTGGATTTCTATATATCCTTGATTTTCACCTGCAGCGAGGGAAGCGTTTAACTGCTGGCTGATTTAATTTTAGTGCCAATAGGATTCGAATCCTTTGGGGAAACTATTTTTCAATGGTTTTTTACATTTTAAAGTTTGAACTCCAATGCCTTTATTGTGATACCTCCAACAGTAACATCCGTTCGGAAATCCGCCTTAGAATGAGGCTTGACAAATTCCATGCGCGTACGAAAATAATGTAAGCATACTCGTTGGCCTACCATATTGGTTAGGTCCTAAGATAAAGGGGAATTGGTAGTTGGAGGGACAACCATGTGGATTAACCTCGGCTTCTTCACGATGGGTTTATTCGTTGGTAACCTCGCCGGCCTTAGTGCAACAAGCGTAGTAACACAAATGATTGGGCTTTTCTTTGCCCTTGCGGGAGGTTCGATAATCGCATTTCTCAAAAAGCTGGATACGAAGGAACAGAAAGCAGCAGGACAGGCGCTGTTTGCTGCTTCGTTAGGTGCTCTACTGGGAGTCTATGTCAGTGTTCTTGTAGTGCAGTGGCATCTGTTAAGTCCCCCAGGTGTTCGAGCACCTAATTCTTCATCGCAAATACCAGTTGCACAGGGGAGCGAGAGGCCGGGGTATTACCTTCCCGCATCATCAATGAAGGACATAGTAACCAATAGCAACGCCATACATATACAGTACGAGAGAGGCGTATTAACCCTGGAGGAGGCTTATGAAAAAACATACGACCTTATCCATGGAGGTCTCGACCAATGATAACGCAAAGACGCATTTTTGTGTTTTTAAGCCTGGTAGTGTCGATCTTCCAAGTTGGCTACGCCCAAAGGGACGCCGTAGTCGAGATCTGGACTGTCAAGGAGTCTCGGCAACATAGCTTAGGGACTGGTTTCTTCTTTGGCGATAGTACCACTGTTCTTACATGCTACCATGTGATTCGGGGAGCAAAGGAAATACGCGTTGCCTATAGGCCTGACAGGACCAAGCCCTCGGAGGTCTACACGGACGTGCTTGTGCGGAGTTACTCGCCTGATCGTGACTTGGCAGTTCTACAAATTAGAGGCGTCACAGAAGCGATCCCATTTGTCCGTCCGGCTGCCGAAACCCTTTCATGGAGGGAAGGGCAGGAAATGACCGTATATGGCCACCCACATGGCATTTTCTACTCACATCTGAGGGTATATCCCACACACGCCGGGTACGTTGTAACGCAAGACGTCAAAGACAGAAGACAAGCCCCGATATTCAACATCAAGGACGTCAATTTGGTGTTGCTTGAGGGGCGGATCTACGGTGGGATGAGCGGGGGTCCCGTACTATTCGAAGGAGGATGCATCGGCGTTTTATCCGGATGCAAACACGAGGGCGGTACGATAGCGTGGGCGATTCCATGTATGTATGCAACGCCCGAACGCATGATCTCCGTCAACAAAACCCCGCGAGATATTACGAATTGGCCTCCTTTGAGGCTGATGAGACCAAACCGGGCAATTCTGACCCAGAACACGCAAATCGAACAGCGCGTGCAGCACTTGCTGGATGAATATTTTGCCGAGATCGAGACATTGGCAGCTCTGAACGATGAGCTTAATGCGCATGCGGTGAAAGCCCTTGGGTGCATACAATCGTTTTGGCTGCTCATAGAAGGTGGCTTATCCAGCGGAGCCCGACCGAGCGAAGTGATGAATAATCCTGCATACGAACACCTTAAGAATGAAACGAACAAGGACTGGAAGGCCCTGGACGAGACGTGGTACCGGATAGTCGATTCCAGGCTCAGATTACACGCCCGCATGGAGAAGCTGGAATCTGAAACCAGAAGCTTTTCTAAGGCCCTTCCGAGAACACAGAAGAACGACGAGCTCGGCAAGGAGTACATAAGTCTTGCCGAACCGATGCGCAGAGAAATCGTCGAGTCTGGAAAGAGAACTAAGGAGCTTGAGCAATCGATGCAAAATGTTATAAAAGCCATGGGGAAACCACCAGCGACCTTGGAAGAGATGAAGACCTATTTCAAAACGATGGAGGCTTATCCTTCTGCCATATTGCGTCCAAGTTCCCGAAGAGATCGCGTAGCAAGGCTGCGTGTCTTTCGGAGTCTCGGCTATCTCTGGCAGCGGATCTTTGCGGAGGAATATGACACGCGCGACATGAACTGGGTGTTTATGTGCAACAAAGGCTATAGCATGGTAATTCCGGCAGGCTGGCAGATTGACACGTGGCCTGACACCCCCGACTCGGATACTGTCGACGCTGACTTACGCGATGCACTCTTGGAACCGTGTCTCTATATAAATAATGGGATAGGTGAAGACTTGACTGATACGGTTTGCGTCGCAATCTGTACCTTTTCCAGCCAGCTGGAATCTGTCCCGCTGGATAAGAAAGTGGAGTGGTTCCGAACTGTTGCCAATGGGTTCGCTGGAGGTAGGGATATCGAGATCTACAGGGAGGGGACCATCCTTTACTCTGCTGTGCCTGCTGAGTCGGGAAAGGAATATAGTTACTTTGCTATGGCAACGCTCCCTGAAAAAACCGTCTACCTGTGGGCGCTCCCATTTAACCGTAAATATCTCGACACGGTCAGGCGCGCGCTTCCGGCAATGGTCTCAAGTGTACAACTCACAAAGTAGCAAAACGGTGGGCTCAAGTCTACCCTATCAATCTACTCTACATCCCAAGTTCCTGGAGTATGACTGTTAATACCCAATGTGATTTAGTTGCTTCATCACATCATTTAATTGAGAGTAATATTGAAATATGCTTGGCAGTAGCTTTATCAGGAGACAAATAACCAAAGCTGTAACGATACTAATGATAGTCGTAATTATGATTTTGGTGTTTTTTTTGTAGTGTGGGTGAAACCATACAAGTGGCAGGGCCAGTGGACCTACGAACAGAAAAGTAACTATAATATTAGATGTTGAAAAGTACCATTTTTTGGGCCGAGGCCTCGAACCGGCACGGCTGGATCCGTCAAGAAACTCGCCGCAGTACCGACACTTGACGGCCTCTGACTGAATCTGCTCGGCACAAAAGGGACATTTCTTCTTGCGAGTCGTGTCTTCTGTGAGGGGCTTGTTTTGCCCGTGTATCGACGGTTTTGAACAATCATACGTGGCCATTTCCGATTCCATAATACCTGTTATCGGCTCTTAAGCAAGGTTTCTTGAGAAGCTTAATTGACAGTATGTTCATCATATTTAGCCCCGATTGATCTGCGAAGCCCTGGCGAAGCATGGGTCCTCTGAGAAGGGGGGCCCTGGAGCTGTGGCCCATTCGGCTGGCGCTCAGGGCAAGCTTTAATACCTTGGGCATAAATTGGGTTTGATTGGGTTTGTTTTTTCATAGCTTCTATACGCATTTTTTCTTCGTAATCCTTTGTAAATAAATACTTTGCATCAATTTTGTCGTCCGGGAAATTGGGTTTGTTTTGTGTAAAAACAGAAGACAGAATACAGAATACAGGAGACAGAAAGAAA
>CAZVUF010000081.1:0-10824 GCA_964629355.1 uncultured Pirellulales bacterium
TTGCTGCTATGCCGAGGAGTCTTGGCTCAAGAATCCCCGACCCCTGAACACTCAAATGAATTTTACGGAGAAACACAGGCAATGATCGATAAAGGACAAGTCGAGAATTTTCTAAAAGCCGTTCAAAATGAATTAGGACAGGAAATTCTGCCCTTCTGGATAAAGAACTGCCAGGATGATGAGTATGGTGGTTTTATTGGGTGGATGTCTAATGACGGAACAATCGCGAAGGACGCTCCCAAGGGGCTTGTGCTAAATGCCAGGATTTTATGGACGTTCTCAGCGGCATATAGATATAAGAAAAATGACGAGTATCTCCAGATGGCTAAACGCGCTTATGATTATTTATTACAATACTTCTGGGATACGCAGTTTGGCGGTGCATATTGGCTGCTCGACCACACAGGCAAAGCGATCGATGACAGCAAAGAGATATACGGTCAGTCATTTCTAATTTATGGCCTATCGGAGTATTACATTGCTACTGGAGATGGTGCCGCTCTTGAGAAGGCAAAGGAACTCTTTTACTTAATCGAGAAGCACTGTCACGATGATGCCCCGCCCAGCGCTGGGCGGGGCTACTTTGAAACTTTCAGCCGAGATTGGAAAGCTGCTGAAAAGGCAATGCTGGCAACCGGCGATCCGCGAG
The DNA here is from genome assembly GCA_964629355.1 of uncultured Pirellulales bacterium. Taxonomy (GTDB): domain Bacteria; phylum Planctomycetota; class Phycisphaerae; order Sedimentisphaerales; family Anaerobacaceae; genus CAZVUF01. The sequence continues at coordinate 650 of CAZVUF010000081.1, forward strand.
AGAAAAAAACTATGAATACGCATCTTCACCTGCTGGAGGCATATACAAATCTGTATCGTGCATGGAAAGAGGAAAAATTAAGAGCAAGATTGCAGGAACTTATCGAGGTTTTTCAGGAACATATCATTGATGCAGAGACCTTTCATTTTAAGCTGTTCTTCAACGAACAGTGGCATTCGACCAAGAATATAGTTTCATTCGGCCATGATATTGAGGGTAGCTGGCTGCTCTGTGAGGCGGCAGAAATCCTGGGGCAACCAGAAAAAATCCATGAGGTTGAGACAATCGCTCTTAAGATGGCGGAGGCTGTGTACAAGCAGGGACTTGATAAAGATGGTGGTCTTTTTTATGAAGGCCTGGCTGGAAAAATCATCAATACAAACAAAGAGTGGTGGCCCCAAGCCGAGACGGTCGTCGGATTCCTGAATGCCTACCAGCTTTCAGGACAAGAGCATTTCTTCAAGGCAGCGTTGGAGTGTTGGGAATTCATCCAGCAGCACATTGTCGACCAAACGCATGGTGAATGGTTCTGGCGTGTGGCCCGCAATGGTACACCCGACTTACAGGAGCCCAAGGTCTCAGAATGGAAATGCCCATATCACAATAGCAGGGCCTGTCTGGAGACAATCCAAAGGTTAAAAGCTATAAACAAAGGAGATTAATACGCATGAAAGAAGAAGAATTCGAAAGGAAAGTAAAAGCTCTTTTCGAGAATCATGAGAAACTCATCAAGCGCAGTAACGTTAGAATCGAAGGTGGGAACGGCATCCTCGATCGGTACAAATATCCCGTTTTGACGGGTGAGCATACCCCGATCTTCTGGCGATACGATTTGAACCGCCAAACCAATCCGCATCTGATGACGCGAATGGGTATCAACAGCGCCTTCAACGCCGGAGCAATCGAGCTGGATGGTAAGATTTGTCTGATAGCCCGCGTGGAGGGGTACGACCGCAAGAGCTTTTTCGCAGTAGCCGAAAGTAAGAACGGCATCGACAACTTCCGCTTCTGGGATTTTCCAATTGTGATGCCCGAGACAGGTGACCCGGAGACAAACGTTTACGACATGCGGCTGACTAAGCACCAGGACGGCTGGATTTACGGCCTGTTCTGCACTGAGCGGAAGGACCCAAACGCTGCAAGAGGGGATTTATCATCGGCAATTGCACAATGTGGTATCGCACGCACAAAGGACCTGGCGAAGTGGGAGAGACTCGATGATTTGAAGACCAATTCTCCACAGCAGCGAAACGTTGTGCTGCATCCTGAGTTTGTTGATGGCAAGTACGCCTTCTATACACGCCCACAGGAAGGTTTCATTGAGACTGGCTCGGGCGGTGGAATTGGCTGGGGCCTGGCTTCGGATATAGAACACGCTCATATAGACCAAGAAACGATTGTCGATGACCGAAAGTATCATACCATTAAGGAGGCAAAAAACGGGCTGGGACCCGCCCCCATAAAAACCGACCAGGGTTGGCTGCAATTAGCCCACGGGGTTCGGGCGTGCGCCGCTGGCTTGCGATATGTCCTATACGCTTTTCTGACAAAACTCAATGAGCCTTGGAAAGTCACGCACGCTCCAGGCGGCTATCTATTGGCACCGCAAGGCGAAGAACGTATCGGTGACGTCTCGAATGTTGTCTTTAGCAGTGGCTGGGTGGCTCGTGATGATGGAGAGCTGTTTGTCTATTATGGCTCATCAGACACACGGATGCACGTGGCTACGACAACGGTCGCAAAGATGCTTGACTACGTAATGCATACACCACAGGATCCCATGCGGTCTGCAGGTTGCGTAGCCCAGAGAATAGAACTTATCAAAAATAATTTGAAAGTGATGAAAAGGCTCAGGATATAAGTAAATTTCTTTATCTTAAACGAACGTGCTCTTAATTTAGAATTCTGCTTTCTATAAATTGTTTTCTTAATATCAGCTATTTTTGCTTATTGTAATTTTAGATTTCCTGAAATAAACTTTGAAAAAGAAAATTTGGAAGTAAAAAAGCTGGATACTGTTACTCGTTTGTATATCCTTAAACGTTGTGATAGCGATAGAGAAGAAACGATAGTTAAAAAACAATGGTAGATAAAAACAAGTACAGCACAAGTCAATTACTTAATTTTGTGCAGGATTCATATCTTGAGCGCACATCTCGGCCGGTTTATGCTCTTGTTTTTTTGCTTCCGTTCATTGTTGTTTACGAGATTGGAACGATCCTAATCAATACAGATGTGCTTAATCATACTCAGGACCGAGTAGTGGCTTTTATCTGGCTGCAGAGTTTTCTCGATGGATATCTGGGGCTTGGAAGCAGGTTTGCGTGGATCGCACCGCCTTTAACAGTAGTGATTGTTCTGTTGGCATTGCAATTGACGTCGCGAAAACGATGGTACTTTAGTTTTGCTGACGTGGTACCGATGATGATTGAGTGTATTTTGCTTGCGGTGCCGTTAATTGTTTTGAGTCTGGTATTAAGCGGACCGGCTGAGCCTAAAAGTAATGTCGGTCCGGGGGTCTCTTGTGCACCAAAGATACAAGTTGAAGAAGTGTTCAGACTTTGGACTTCGACGAGCTCAGTCGAACCGAGGACCTCGAGAAGCTACAGCCGGGTAGTGCCAAGCTGTTCTTCGCTTATCAGTAACAAATTTTGGTCAGCGACCGCACAGGCCGGTAGAAATAGAGCGAATGGTCAGTCTCTATTGGCCAATATTATTACCGGAATAGGAGCTGGGATTTATGAAGAACTTATTTTTAGGCTGATTTTGATATGTGTTTTGATGATGTTGTTTCAAGATGTAATAGGATTTGAACATAAGAATTCAATCATATTCTCAGTTCTTATCTCTGCGGCGCTATTCAGCGCACATCATCATATAGTTTTTGTCAACGGACAGTTTGCACTAACAGCTCCATTTAACCGGGCAGAGTTTAGCTTTCGGACAATCGCAGGCGTTTATTTCGCTGCTCTTTTTGCAATTCGTGGTTTTGGAATCACTGCTGGAACACATACCTTTTACGATATCATTGCGACTATTCTTAATGTTGTTGTCTTCCATCATTAAAAAGTGAATTACTAACTTGTTTTTTTAATTTTTTTCAAGAAACTTTCTTTGCTGTTACTCTTTTAGGCTGCGGAGCTTGCAAAATAACCGTCCCATAAGAGTGATTTTCGGCGTTATCAGTATTGATATTGAGCTTGAAGGGGTATGACATTTTTGGTATAATAACGCTGAAATCAGGATTTAATTTTTTGGGTTTTTTGTTATGGAATCACCTCAAATCAATATAGCTGTTGAACAATTAACATTTAGCCTTTTTCAAAGACCTTTACATCCGGAGCTTTTTCAAATTTATGCTTCTCGGCAATTAAAGACAGAGAAATATGAGGCTCTTATTTGGGTGACAGGCTGTACGCATGTCGTTAGTGTTTTTGCCGGTGATATGTGTCTTAGTGAAGTTGTGAGCACGCCTGGCCAGATGCTGCCGCACCGAGGATTAATCGAGCGTTTTCAATTCCGTGGCCCGCGAACTCATAAATGCACTCTGAGCCGGGGCGTAAGTTATATGACCGACTTTCAGGTCGAGAAGATGAGCCCCAATCTATATCGGCAAAGCTATATAGACCTTGAGCGTTTTGCACGAAATAGGGGTTTGTTTGTCAAATTTCCGGAATTGGAAATGGGTGGTTTACAGCCGTTTTGCTACATTGACTTCGAGGCCAGACGTAGTGAGCTGCACATCCATACGTTCGCAGCTTACCCGGATCAGGTCACAATGATTAAGACACAATCATTATTTGACTTTCAATAAGATTAGCAAGGGACATCTCTTTTAACTGCTCTGCAATTGGACGTTCTGCTTTAAAACGTCCAGCTTTTCGCGGATTTCTTCGGCCATTTTACTGTTTGGAAAATCGCTTACAATATGTTGACCGATGTCCAGTGCGTTGGCCCATCGCTTTTCGGTGACAGCGATTGAAAATTGTACGCCGAGGTTGTGCAGCTTCGTTCTGAAAACATCCCGTGCCGCTTCCTGCAAGGCCAATCCCTCATTGGGGGTCAAGTACATGTCAAGCTCTTTTAGAAGAGCCAAGCTGCGGTCGGTGTCCTGACTTTTTACTGCATCGTCCCAGGCTGCGAGCAATATTTTTTTGCGTTCTTCTTTGCAGTCGCTCAGTTTCTGTCGCATTGCCTTTGCCTTCTCGGAATCCGGATATCCATTGATTAATTGTTCGATCTGAGCACTTGCTTTGGCCCAGAGACAATCCTCGAGGAGCTTATCAATGTGTGTTATTACCTGAATTATCCTCTCCTGATCGGTCGCATTGCGATATTTGTCAGCTTGAGTTTGTAACTGTTCGGATAGCTCCTTATATTCAGGGCGGTTAGCGATTTCGTTAATTATTTCATAAGCGGCGTCAAAATCATGTTGCTGAAGCTTATCAAAAACAGCTTCACGTAAGGAACGCTTTTCTTCATCTCTAAAGGCAATGGCTTTTGCTTTTTCGCTGAGCCGGGTGCTGTGATTGATTTGCGCCAGACCTGTGTGAATCTTTTCCAAAGCTCCGGTAACTTCTTCAAGCTTTGTACTATTATCCTTAAGTGCATCAACTATCTTAAAGAGTCTGGAGAGCATTGCCAGAAGAGCGCTTAAAAACACAAGAGCTCCCAGCAGCAATACTAAATTCTGCAGAACATTGACTTTGGATGGCATAAACACATTAGTGAACATCGCAAGCAGGATCACAATAGCTAATGCGGCACCAATAATGACGATATGCCATTTAAACCTCGCAAAAAAGCTGTCATTTTGTAAGTCCATAACTCACCTCTTTTTTAAACGGACTTTTTACAGCTCGTGTTAGGAATATTATAATATCTAAGTAATGATTATGTCAATAGTTTAAGATATCGCAATAGGCTTCACCGTCGCCTGAGCAGTGATAACCGAACGTAGATAATAGCTGAAATACCGCTCGTTTTTGAATTATATAGCGATAGAACCATAAAAATGGGTATTCTGAGAAAAAATTTTGTTGCAATGTACGTTAATATTGTTAAAATTCTCTTTGTGAATGATTATGGAGTATAGCAGTTATGAAAGAAGGCATTCATCCAAAGTATGGTAAAGTAGTTGTTCATTGCGGCTGTGGTAACACTTTCGAGACACGCAGCACTGCGAAAGAAATCCACGCAGAAATTTGCTCGATGTGCCATCCATTCTATACGGGTAAGCAAAAGTATGTCGATACTGCCGGTCGAATAGAGCGATTCCAAAAGAAGTACGGCAAAAGCTATATCAAAAAGAACATAAAAGACCAAAAACAGTAGTTGTTTTTTTCCGATATAATAGCGATTAGCGGTTCCGCCTGCGGCGGGTTTGCTATTCGCTGTTTTTTTTACGTTCAGAGGGCCTTATTTTATGCCTGAAGTAAAAGACAATTTCTTGGCAAAGCTTGATCAAATCGAGACCCGCTATAATGAAATTGAAAGGCGAATTTCCGACCCAGCCACTGCCCGTGATTCAGCAAGGCTGATAGCGTTATCGAAAGAGAAGGGCAAGCTCAAAGCATTGGTTACAAAATATCGCGAATACCAGAAGATAATATCTGACATTGAAGACACCCAGGAAATTCTAAAAGATCGTATTGTAGATGAAGATTTCAAGGCCTTGGCGAAAGAAGAGCTTCAGCAGCTTGAAGAAAAAAAACAGGCTCAAATGGAAGAAATACAAAATACCCTGGTTATGGCCGACGAAATGGATGTTGATTCAGTCATAATGGAAATACGAGCAGGAACCGGCGGGGAAGAAGCAGCGCTTTTCGCACGCGATTTATATGAGATGTACACAAAGTATGCCGAAGACCGCAAATGGAAAATAGAGCCGCTAAGTTTTAGCGTATCTGAAAAGAATGGCTTTCGCGAAGTGATATTCAGCATCAAAGGTCCCGGCGTTTGGTCCGAGTTGGCATACGAGGCCGGCGGTCATCGAGTTCAACGGGTGCCGGAAACCGAATCACAGGGCAGGATTCACACATCGGCAGCAACTGTAGCGGTGTTGCCTGAGCCGGGTGAGCTTGATATTCAGATAAATCCCAACGATGTGGTTGAGCATATCAGCAGAGCAGGCGGGCCGGGCGGACAAAATGTCAATAAGGTCAATAGTGCCGTTAGACTGGAACATATTCCAACCGGAATAACCGTCAATATGCGAGACGAACGGAGCCAGCACAAAAATCGCGCAAAGGCCTGGCGGGTCCTGCGTAGTAAACTTTACGACCTATATGAAGGCAGGAAAAGGGCTGAGCGGGAGTCACAACGCAGAAGCATGGTCGGCTCCGGTGATAGGTCTGAAAAAATACGGACTTACAATTTTCCGCAGAATCGCGTGACCGACCATAGGATTAACCTGTCGCTTTATAGCCTCGATAAAATAATAGCCGGTGATATGGGTGAATTAATCGCGGCTCTGAAAGACCACGACAGACAGCAACGACTGCAAAATCTGTGAAGACTCAAGACAAGGGTGTCGGTCGAAGAAAACTTCCGGTAGAACACCCCCGAATAAATTCGGGGGCTATATATTTTTGTATTTAGTCAGTAGTTTACCGTGGGGTTCACAACCACAATTTATGGCGGAGTTGAATTCCGACGCACGGCATAATGCGAGAGACGAGATGATAATTGTTGTAACAGGGATGGTCGGCCTGGACAAGAAAAGTTATCTTGAAAAGGTCTGTCAGATTGCCGAGCAAAAAGGAAAAGAGGTCCTGCTGTGTAATGTCGGCGAAATGATGTACACCGAAGCCCCTGACATCCCGCCCGGTAAAATCTTGGATGTACCACTGAAAAGACTGAGCTCCCTTCGCCGAAGCATTTTCAAAGACATCATTGCCAAAGCCAAAAAAGTCCCCAATCTAATGGTCAATACTCACGCTACTTTTCGCTGGCGGCACGGGTTATTTCCAGCAGTGGACTTTGACCAAATGCGTCAGCTCGGAGCAGATATGTATATCTGCCTGATCGACGGCGTTATCGCTTTGCATACCAGGCTTGCTGATGAGCATGCTATTGGGCATTGTCTGAAAGATTTAATAGTCTGGCGTGAGGAAGAAATCATCAGTACGGAAATGTTGTGTAAAGGCATCAACGAAAAAATCCCTTTTTATTGTTTAGCCCGCGGCGCTGAGCAGGAAACCGCTGAGACATTCTACAGATTAGCCTTCGAGCAGCACAACAAAAAAGTATATATTAGCTTTCCCATGACCGTAGTCAGTGACATAGAGGATGTTAAAAAAGAAATCGAAGAGTTTAGACGTTCGATGAGACAGCTGTTTATATGCTTTGATCCGGGCGATTTGGAAGAATCAGATTTACCGCAAAAAGCTCAACAGGCAAAGCAACAAGGTCTTGATTTTATTGAAGTGATGGCTTTGGGGCAAAAAGTCCGGCTGGATTTGAATGAAGTTCTGCAAATAGAGCGTGATATTAACAGTCAGATATACGCCCGCGATTTTTTGTTGATTGAACAATCGGATATGATAATCAGCTTTATACCAACGCTGCCGGATGGCCGAGCCGCCATATCCAGCGGCGTGGAGAGAGAACTACAGCACGCTCACGAAGCCGCCAAGCAGGTCTTCATCATCTGGACGGCAAAGCAAAGCCCATCGGTTTTTGTGACACAAACCGCAACAAAAGTCTTTAATAACCTTGCCGACGCGGTTGATTTTTTCAAAGAAAAAGGATATATCAGAGCGTGACCGTAATAAATGAAAAACAATTAGCTGGTTGTATAGACCATACGCTGCTTGAGGCTACAGCTATAAAAGAACGAATCGAACGGTTGTGTGAGGAGGCTGTGGAATTCGGCTTTTATGCCGTATGTGTCAATCCTCGATGGATTCCCCTTGCAGCAGAGCTTTTGCACAACACAAAGGTCAAAGTCGCCGGTGTGGTAAGTTTGCCGCTTGGGGCGGATTCAACCAAGATAAAAGTTGCCCAGGCGAAAGATGCCATCTTCGCCGGAGCAGACGAGATTGATATGGTTGCCGACTTGGCAGCTATCATCGAGGGCGATTCACATTATCTATCCAATCAACTACAAGCGGTGCTAAAAGTTTGCCGGTCGATGAGGCCGGCTGTGCTGCTCAAGGTCATAATCGAATCGGCTGCATTGAATCGCGAGCAGAAAATATTTGCTTGCCAAATCGCTGATGGCTGTAGAGTTGATTTTGTAAAGACCAGCACAGGCTTGAACCCAGCCGGCGGAGCAACCGTCGAAGATGTCAAGTTGATAAAAGAAAATGCTCCGAACTGTAAGGTAAAAGCGGCTGGTGGTATAAAAACCGCAAAGAAGGCTATCGAAATGCTCCAGGCGGGAGCAGAAAGAATTGGCACCTCCTCAGGTGTTCAGATAATAAACGAGTTAAAGGCGGCTCAGCTACAATGATGACAGAGACAGCTACCAAAATAGATAGTCCCATTCTGTGCAAAGTGCATTATGAAAAAATCTGCACCTCGGTAAATATAAACTCCTTCAGTGAAGTTTTTGCCAAGCTCAAATCATCGTCTATTTTAGGAGCTAATCCATCGAAAATAAATGCAGACAGATTTAGTTACTGGGCTGCCGAACCAAAAGAAGTATTTGAATTCTGGGCAGGACAAAAATACCCCTTTGAAAAACTGCAAAAGGTTCTGGATAAGTATAAACATGAATCGGACGCCATACGCCATACGCAATACGCAGGAACGAAATTGCCCAAAGGTATGTTCCAAGGTGGATGGATTGGGTATTTTAGCTATGAACTTGGCCGATATATCGAGCGATTGCCGGAAACGACGACAGACGACCTTGAAATGCCGCTGATTCGATTGTGCTTCTACGACAGATTCATTGCCTACGACCATGTTGAGAAAGCCTGTTGGCTAATCACCTTGCAACTTCCCAGCGACAACGAAGGTCCAGAAGAAAAACTGGCCGGCCTGGAAGAACTGCTTTCTGAATCGCAAAAAATTCACATAGAACAACCGCCACCCGCCAATCTTGAAACAATAGATTTTTCGCGAATTCGCTGTAATATGGATAAAGAATATTACTTGCGGTCTATCGAGAAGATAAAGCACTATATCTATGAAGGCGACATTTACCAGGTCAACTTCTCACAGCGATTTGAATGCGATTACACTTCCAGGTCTATAGCCCTATTCCACTGGCAAAACCATTATAATCCCAGCCCTTACGCGGCTTATATTGATAGCGGCGATTTTCACATCGTCAGCGCGTCGCCTGAGATGTTTATAACAATCGCTGATGGCTACATCAAAACCAAACCTATCAAAGGCACTCGACCGAGAATGAAAAACGCAGGCCGGGACTTCGCTCTGGATCTGCTCCGCAGTGAAAAAGAGCAGGCAGAGTTGAATATGATAATTGACCTCGAGCGTAACGATGTGGCCAAAATCTGTGAGCCGGGGACCAGAAAAGTAATTAAGCCCAGAACAATAGAGAGCTATCCAACGGTTTTCCATGCGGTGGCAACCGTTGGTGGCCGGCTTCGCAAAGATGTTATGTTCTGTGATGTTTTAAAGGCTATGTTTCCAGGCGGTTCTATCACCGGTGCTCCAAAGATACGCTCGATGGAAATCATAGATGAGACTGAGCCTACCGCCAGAGGTGTTTATACCGGCAGTATCGGTTTTATCGGCCTTGACGGAAGTGTCTGCTTGAATATCGCCATACGAACGATTATTATCAAAGACCGAAAGGCGTATGCTCAGACTGGCGGTGGCATAGTTGCTGATTCTGACTCCGAAGCTGAATGGCAGGAAACAATTACAAAGGCAAGAGCACTCATTGGTGGAATTAGAGCAACGCAGAGTCATAGAAAATAATTATGAGAAAGTTAAATACTAAACACTAAATCCTAAATTCTAAACAATATCAAAATTCTAATTTCAAATGTTCAAAACGTTTATGATTTTGAAATTTTGGTAATTTGAATTTGTTTAGGATTTAGAATTTAGGATTTCGGATTTGCTTCAGATAAGATTGTGGAAAAAGTCTTTCTAAAGGACAAGTTGATCGACATCGACAAGGCCTGCATATCAGTAACCGACAGCGGCTTTTTGTACGGAGCAGGGCTTTTTGAGACGATGCGAAGTTACAACGG
>CAZVUF010000082.1:0-10796 GCA_964629355.1 uncultured Pirellulales bacterium
TGTCCCCCGGAATTCGTGGCCTGTGACCCGTGACTCAAGTCACGAGCGACGAATCAATTAAGCATTATTTCGTCCGATTTGTGTTTAACCATTTCGTCAACCTTATCGGAGTATTTCTTGGTGATATCGTCGGTTTGCTTTTTGCCGTTTTCCAAGTCATCCTCCGTGACGAGTTTGTCTTTTTGCTGCTGTTCAAGGTGCTTGATCGCGTCTCTTCGTATATTTCGGATGCTAACCTTTGTCTGCTCGCCAGTCTGCTTGGCCTGGGTAGCAAGCTGTTTTCTTCTTTCTTCACTAAGTGGTGGGATATTCAGCCTTATGAACCTGCCATCCATAATCGGCGCAATGCTTAAATCGCTGTTTTTTATTGCCTTTTCAATCTCTTTGAGTGAAGCTGGGTCGAACGGCTTGATAATAATCATATCAGCCTGTGGCGTCGCCAAAGTTGCCAATTGCTTCAATGGTGTGGCAGAACCATAATAATCGACTTTAATATTTTCAACCAATCCGGTAGAGGCACTTCCGGTTCGCAAAGTTTTTAACTGGTCGTGCAGAACTTCGATAGCCTTTGTCATCTTGGATTCATTCTCTGAGACTATTTGTTTAACCAGCATTATCTATCCCAGTCTTAGGTTTCTTCAGCAAATTAACGTTCCAACCTTTTCACCGCAAAGAGCCTTAGCAATATTACCCCTTATAAAGATATTCAAAACGATGATAGGAATATGACTGTTTTTACAAAGAGTTACTGCCGCATGGTCTATCACTTTAAGGTCTTGCTTTATTATGTCATCATAAGACAATTGTTCAAACATCATCGCTTGGGGATTTCTTTGGGGGTCATCGCTATAGACCCCATCAACTTTTGTTGCCTTAATTAGCAGCTCCGCATCAAGCTCTGCAGCTCGTAAAGCCGCACAGGTATCGGTGGTAAAGTAAGGATTTCCTGTTCCTCCAGCTAAAATCGCTACCCTCTGCCGCTCAAGATGGTGAAGAGCGCGTCTACGAATAAAAGGCTCACACATCGCCGCAACATCGATCGCGCTGAGAACCCTTGTCGGCTGGCCAAGCTTTTCCAACGTCTCCTGCAACGCGCAAGCATTAACGATGGTAGTTAACATACCCATATAATCAGCGGTGTTTCTGGGTATGTGACTGGTTTTGGAAAAAGTTTCTCCCCGAATGAAATTCCCTGCTCCGACAACGACCACCATTTGTGGGCCGAGCTTGCAAACCTCTGCTATCCTCTTGGCGATCGACTCTAACTCGGAGCTATCAATCCCAAATGTCCCAGGCTTGCAAAAACTTTCGCCCGATAGCTTTAGCACCACGCGCTTATATTTACTCTCTGCCATATACCCAGCATCTGGTATTTAATATCATGTAAACTGGCGGAACCAGCCAAATAAAATCACGATAAAATGGGGGCTAAATACTTATCCGACGTCAAATCGCACAAATCTTTTTACCTTAGCCTGGCCGCCTGCTTGCTTGGCAGCGTCAAAGAGAACCTGAGCGACAGTTTTGCTGTCATCCTTAACAAACATCTGCTCTAATAGACAATTTTCGGTATAAAATTTCTTCATTTTGCCTTCCACAATCTTATCAACTATGTTTGCGGGCTTATCTTTGACCTGCTCGCGGAAGACGGCTTTTTCCTGCTCAACAATCTCTGGTTTTAAACTGTCCTTATCCAGAGCCAGCGGCTTAGTCGCAGTAATGTGCATCGCTATATCATTAGCTGTCCGCTTAAATATATCCGCCGAAGCAACACTTTCACCGCCTGTTTCAATCTCGACCATAGTGCCGACTTTTCCGTTAAAGTGAATGTACGTGCTGATAAGGCCAGGACCTTTGAGATTAAATTTTGCATAATCACCCACCTGTATTTTCTCACCGGTTTTGCTGGCTGCCTCGGTTACAACATCGCTGAATTTTTTCCCATCGAGGGTAGTTTCGAGGATATTGTCGACGCCCTCGTCAGCCGGGCAGGTAAGCGAGAAATCAGCTAATAACTTGGCTGCTGCTACAAAGTCACCGCTTCTGGCTACAAAATCCGTCTCACAGCAAAGCGTAGCCATCACCGAGGTTTTTCCATCCGTACTGCTCATGCTGACAACCAGGCCCTGTGAAGTTTCGCGTTCGGCTCGCTTGGCTAAGGTTGCAAGACCCTTTTTCCGCAGTATCGCTATAGCCTGGTCGATATCGCCGTTGGCTTCCTGAAGAGCTGCTTTGCAGTCCATCATACCCTGGCCTGTTATCTTACGGAGTTTAACCACCATCGAAGCTGAAATTTCTGACATAATACAAAACCCTTATTACCTTACCCTCGGTGTATGTGATTTTACGCCGGAGAACCACCAAATAAATTTAAACTTTGTAGCCAAATACAATATATAAACATACGGTAAAACTGCAGGCTAAATATTATCACCCTGTTTTTGCTGTTCAGAGTTATCTTCCTGTGAAGGTGATTCCGCAGACCCGGCTTGGCTTGTCTCCACAGCGGTCACAGTTTCGGCTCCATCATCGGCTCGTGCCAAAGCCGACCTCCTTGAGCGTGTCGCCCGTCTCGCATGAGCCGTCGGCTCAGCACGAGCTGAGACCATCGTCTTGCCGATCGCCACCGCGTCAGCCAATTCATTGAGTAGCAGTTCAACCGCCCTTATAGAATCATCATTAGCAGGAATAGCCACATCTACGGTGTCAGGGTCAGAATCGGTATCGAGAATACCAACAGTTGCAATGCCAAGCTTTTTAGCCTCGCGCAAAGCGATATATTCCTTCTTTGCATCGACAACCACAACGGCACCCGGCAGACGTGTCATATTCCGGACACCCTCGAGGTTGATTTTTATCTTTCGCATCTCGCGTTTGAGCCTGGAGGCCTGCTTCTTACTCTCACCTTCAAGCGTTCCATCCTGTTCCATGGATTCCAACTGCTCGAGCCTCTGCAGTCGAGACCGTATAGTTCTGAAATTAGTAAGCATTCCGCCCAGCCAGCGCTCACAGATATAGTGCATGCCGCATTTTTTTGCGACCGTCTCCACAGCCTTTTGCGCCTGGCGTTTGGTACCTACAAAGATAACGTCGTTGCCTGAAGAAACAACCTCTGCTAAAAGTTTCTTGGCTATTAACAGGCCTTTTAAGGTTTTTTTCACGTCAATAATATGAATATTACCACGCTTTGTGAAAATAAACGGGGCCATTTTGGGATTCCATCGACTGACTCCATGCCCAAAATGCACCCCTGCATTAACCAACTCACGAGCTAACTGTTTAGCCACAAAACCTCCAAAAAATCAATATTACTATTTACACAACAAGTAAACTGCTAAGTTTCAGCAAATTAATGTAATTGTCCCACTATGTCAAGAATTTTTATATGAAATAATCATCAAGATTTTTGGGGGATTTTTTGACCAAAATCCTCCCTACTATCCGCTTTCACACAACCTGATGCAAATCATATACATCTTATATCTTGGGATAGTTACCCTCCTAAATATAATGACAGTAAATTACTTGCCCAGATTATGCCGATGAATTAAAATATAATAAACCCGGAACCATTATATTAAAATCGAGAACAGGAAAACAGTCATGGCCAAGCAAACAGATAACAAAAAATCCAAGGCAATCTGCAGCTTCTGTGGCCGATCAGGAAGTCAAGCTGATACACTAATAGAGGGCCCGAACAGGGTCTTTATTTGTCCGGAATGCGTTGAGTTGTGCCATAACATCATTCGGCAAAACCGCAAACAAAGCGGCCGCATACGCACCAGTCCCAAAGAAATGCCTAAGCCTAAGCAAATAAAGGAATATCTCGACCAATATGTAATCGGACAGGAACACGCCAAAAAATATCTCTCCGTTGCGGTGCACAACCATTACAAAAGGCTCCTGCACAGTGACACCCCCGACAGCGATGTGGAGATAGACAAATCTAATGTGCTGTTAATTGGGCCGACCGGCAGTGGCAAAACTCTGCTTGCCCGCACACTCGCCCGTAAACTGGAAGTGCCGTTTGCGATATGCGATGCCACCACCGTCACCGAGGCCGGTTATGTCGGTGAAGATGTTGAAAATTTTCTGCTGCGGCTGCTGCAGAACGCCGATTACGACATAGAAGTCGCCCAGCAAGGCATTGTCTATATTGATGAAATCGATAAGATAGGCAAAACAATAGAAAACATCTCGATTACCCGCGATGTCTCTGGCGAAGGCGTACAGCAAGCACTTTTAAAAATGCTGGAAGGAACTATCGCTAATATCCCGCCACAGGGAGGAAGGAAGCATCCTGAGCAATCCTATATACAAATGGACACCACACAAATACTTTTTATATGCGGTGGAACATTTGTGGGTCTGGAAAATATCATCAAAAAGCGGCTCGGTAGAAAAATGATTGGCTTCGGCTCGGAACTGTCCGGTCGAATCGATGAAAAAACCGAGTATAGTAACATACTGGAGCAGATTATACCTGAAGATATCATTGAGTTCGGAATGATTCCTGAAATGGTGGGCAGACTCCCCGTGATTGCCACCCTCTCAGCCCTCGATGAAGCTGCACTTATAGATATACTGACCAAGCCGAAAAACGCGTTGATTAAGCAGTATCAGAGATTTTTCGAGATGGAAGATGCGGAGCTTGAATTTACTAATGGTGCTTTACATGCACTGGCACAAAAAGCGCTCAAGCGCGACACCGGAGCAAGGGCACTGCGTGCAATTGCCGAGGAGCTGATGGTTGACTTGATGTATAAACTGCCGGAAGAGCAAAAGGGCGCCAACTATATAATTAACCGTGACATTGTCGAAGGCAAAGCCGATCTGTTCTCCGCAAAACAAACGATAAAAAAAGAATCTGCGTAAGAAATAACTTGCCACCCAATCCTCTTATTCGCTGGCATATCCGGGATATTATTGGACTGTTTCAATCTTCGACCCTGACCAGAGAATAAATCGGAACCAATAAGTTATAGACTAATATTGCGTCACCATTATGTAAACGAATACAACCCCTGGATTCGGCGGTGCCAATTGTCTCCGGCTCTTTTGTGCCGTGAATACCAAAGCCGGTCCGGTCTTTGGCTTGACCCTCCATACCTTCCAGCTCGATCCATCTCGAACCTAACGGATAATCCGGATCGGTAGGTTTATAGACTCGCTGGGTATCAGGGTCCGTCCATATAGGCTTTTTCATTTTTCCGTCTTTCTTAACTCGCCAGAGCCCGGTTGGTGTTTCCTTGCCTGGCTTACCTAAACCTATGGGGAAACTCTGGATAAAAGTATTCTGAAGATATATATCCATCGTGAAAGTTGAACGTGACACCCTTGCATTGAAAGGACCGTTGAGAACCTTTATAGTCTGTTCTGCCTGAAGAACCTGCGGATTGTGGATATTGTTAATTTGCGCCAGAATCTCGTACGGCACTTTATGTTTCTCACCTATTATTCTTAGCTGGTCGCCCTTCTTGACTTTATAACTGGTGCAAAGCCTATCATTTGGAAAAAGACTTTTGCTGAACAGCCAGCGTTCCGTAAGCTTAGAAAGCTGCTCTTTAATAAAATCTCGCTGCTTAGTATCCTGGCATATTAACAGCGCTTCATTCAACCTATCACGCGCTTCTACAACCGCGCTCGGCTGGCTGTTGACCAACGCCATTGCTTCAGCAACAAGCTCTGTTACCTTAGGATTAGTTGGGATTATGGTCTTCGATGCGAGACTTGTCACATTAGGCTCGACTTTCAGCTCTGCTGTAAAAGTCGCAATGGGCTGCTGGGTAGCTTCGACTTCTAAATTAGGTTCGGGCAAAATCTTAGCTGTTTCTTCTTCGTTACTGCCAAAAGGACTGCGGCCATAGATTACAGCAAGTATCGCAACAATAATAAACAAAGCTAAAATGATGTAGATTCCATTTATGTTCAAACTCAATCGTCTGCCTGGCCAGGGAAAAGAATAACGAGCCATTTTAATCTCCTTTTTTGTGGCTGTAAAAATATAGTATCTCTTCGTCGGTCACTAAAATATCCACCGGTTCATCACACTCCGTTATCGGGATTGAGTCAACAACCTGCTCGTTAAAAGCAAAACCACAACGACTGGCCCGAAGTTGCTTATTACTAAAGAGCCTGTCGTAGTAGGAACCACCTCTGCCAAGACGATGACCTTCCCTGTCAAAACCCAATGCCGGCGCTACTACCAAATCAATTTCCTCAAAGGGTATCGGCACACCTGTCACCGGATTCCGCAAACCGGAAACCTCCGTGGAAAAACCCGTCTCCAATGAGTTGATTTGCACAGGTATCATGTGCCTTTGTTGCCATGAAATTTTGGGCACTGCCACAATTTTGCCGAGCTGCCAGGCATGAAGTATAGCCTCGGAGGTATCCACTTCATGTGGAAGAGATAAATACATCATAACCGCTGATGCTTCCTGAAATTCCTTCGTTGAAACCAGATTTTGACATGCCTTGTGACTTTTTTCAACTCGCTGCTTTTCGTCCATCTCAAGCAGACAATTCTGCAATTCATGCCGCAACTGGCTCTTGTCCATTTAGCTATCCTTCTTCTCGGGGCTATCCTTTACAGGTTTGCTATTTTTTATCAACGTTTGCAGCTTTTGTAAATAATGCTTAATATTTTTTTCGCATCCAATTTCTTTAGGCTCATAATATTTTTTCTTCATCGCCGCCGGAAAATATTCCTGTGGTACAAAACCACCTCCAAAATTGTGCGGGTACCTGTAATCAGCCCCGTATCCCAACTTTTTTGCAGCCGGATAGTGACTGTTCTTCAGATGTTCCGGCACAGGTTTAATCGGCTGCTGTTTAACATCAGCCATTGCGTTCCATATCGCTGAGGCCGTGGCGTTTGATTTTGGTGCACAGGCCACATACAGTGCCGCCTGCGCCAGAGCGAGCTGTGCTTCCGGCAGTCCGACAAATTCTGAAATTTGGACGGCCGCAGCAGCCAGCACAGTCGCCATAGGATCGGCGTTTCCAACATCCTCGGCTGCACAAACCGCGATTCGCCGAGCGATAAAACGCGTATCTTCACCACCGGCTATCATCCGGGCAAGCCAATAAACAGTGGCATCAGGATCACTGCCCCGCATGCTTTTCTGAAACGCACTTGCTAAATCGTAGTGCGTATCACCCGTTCGGTCATAAAAAATAGCCTTTTGTTGTATCGACTCTTTTGCAGCTTCCAGATTAAATTTTATTTTCCCTTTATGTTTTTGAGCAGCCTGCGACAACACGCCCACCTCCAGAGCTGTCAGAGCTCTTCGAGCATCACCATCGCACATCACAGCCAGATATTTAAGCGCCTTTTCGTCCGCCTGGATTTCAAATTTACCAAGTCCCCGCTCGGTATCATCAATAGCCCTTCGCAGCAGCAGCAAGATGTCCTGCTGGCTGAGCAGCTCAAAGAGAAAGACAGTGCTGCGTGAAATCAACGGCGAATTGACTGCAAAGTACGGATTCTCCGTAGTAGCACCTATGAGGATTAAAACGCCTGCCTCAACATCATCCAACAAGACATCCTGCTGAGCACGATTGAAACGGTGGATTTCATCAACAAAAAGTACTGTTCTCCGTAAGGAGTCCATAGGACTGCTGCCGCTGACCGCAAGTCTGTCTTTGGCTGCGGCGATTATCTCGCGAATATCCTTTACGCTGGCTGCCGGTGCACTTAGATAATAGAATTTGGCTTTGGTGTAATTTGCTATCACCATCGCAAGCGAGGTTTTACCCACTCCAGGCGGTCCATAAAATATCAAGCTGGTGAGCTTGTCGGCTGCAAGCATCCGCCTCAGCAGCTTATCAGTTCCGAGGAAGTGATTTTGTCCAAGAAATTCATTGAGGTTTTTCGGCCTCATCCGAACAGCCAAAGGCTCAACTGAGGCCAAATTGGCCTTTTCATATGCGTCAAACAGTTTTTTATCGGTCCTATCTTCGCGCATCGAAGATATTATATGCCGGTTGGACAAAACTGTCGAAAATTTCTTTCCTTAATGCCTGGTTTTGTGGTCGGTGTGGCTGAGTAATCTTCCGCGAACTGGTCCGGATCGGCATGGATGTTGTATTTTGAATCATGCATGATTTTTAGAACCCCCCAATAAATTGGGGGGCGAAATATTTTCTTTTATTTAGCCCCGCGATTTATATCCTCCCTCCATAAATGGAGCGAAATGGCGCATTTGGTTGAAATTCCGTCGTGCTCCGGCTGGCTCCGTCCAGACGCGAGGAAAGAAAACAGAATGCAGAATCCAAAATTTTAATTCTAAATTCCGTTCATAGACCATGAATCGGAAAAACAGATGCCTTGAGAGTCTCTAATGTTCTCTCGAGGGCGGGCATCACCGTTTCGAGCTGTGTCTGGCTTATAACAAGTCTTCTATCTCTCAGGCCTCCCTGCCATTCGGTGCTACCTAACATAACCCCGCTGACAGCGGGATTCTTATCCGTTTCTACATCGGCTCCGCACAAAACGGCCCAAGCCAAAGCCCAGGCCCGTACAGTGTTCTCAACATTGTATCCGCCTCCACCGGTGGCAAGGATGGGCTTGTTACAGGAAAGCAAATATTTGATAATTTCAATATAGACGTTGTTGGTTAGACAAAGATTTGCAAGAGGATCGCCTGCAAGTGCATCGGCTCCAAGCTCTAAGACGATAACGTCAGGATTAAAGGCGACAGTTAATGGTGGTACTATAGCATTGAATGCCTCCATATAAGCTTCATCGTATGTTCCGACAGGAAGAGGGACATTAATGCAGAAGCCCTTACCTCGGCCGGTGCCGATTTCGTCTTCAAATCCGGTTCCTGGAAACAGCGTTCTGGGATTTTGATGAAGCGATATGGTCATTACATCACATCGGTCGTAAAAGGCGTAAACGACGCCGTCACCGTGATGGACATCGACGTCAATATACAGCACTTTTTTCCTTTGCTCTGCAAAAATGAGACAGGCGAGAGCGACATCATTGATATAACAAAAGCCGGCGGCTTTTTCCGGACCTGCATGGTGAAATCCGCCGGATGGATTGAATGCTACATCGGCAGAGCCGGAAAGAATCATTTTTACGCCGGTTAATGTAGCCCCACAGGCTAAAACCGCGTAATCGTATAATCCGTCGAACACAGGACAATCCCCTGTGCCGATTCCCATATCGAGAGCTTCGGCATCCCATTTCCCTTCGGAGGCGGATTTCAGTGCGTGCAGATAACGGGCTGAGTGAAATTTTTTCAGAGTGATTCTATCAGTGGCTTGCGGTGGCACTTCACTTCGGCCGTCTCCGGAAAGAAGACCTATAGAGTTTAGAATCTTTCGTACTTTTCTGGCCCGATCCACATTAAAGGGATGTTCCGGCGGATAATGATAATTCTCCAGTTCCGATGAATAAATAAAAACTGCTTTTCCCATTACCAAAGATTACTCCTCTGAATCAGCTCTATATGTACTTTAAAAACTTCGCAGCTATAACAAACATTGCATGTGACCATACTAAAGGGCAAATCGATGACTTCATTTTGCTTTTGAATATCTGCTCAGGGATGTATTTATCTATCCTTTCCAAAGGCCAGCGAAAGTACCTCTCTGCATTTTTTCGATTATTACAAAGGCTTTGGTAGATAGCCATCCAGAAATTAAGTAGTGGCCAGGCACCGGCACCGCTTAATGTTACCCACCCTTTGTTTACGCCGCCACAATAAACATCGCCGGGATATCTCATCAAGCCGCCATTATTTATTGTGTTTTTTCTTATTATTTCATCAACAGTTGCTTTCATTTTTTCATTAAAAGCGTCCAACATGCCCGACGGATATACTAATCCTAACAGCGAAGAATCTGGCTGGAAGTCATCTCTTCTGATTTCGCTGCGTCGGCCTATGTTACCTGCACTGTACATTCTCGGAGTCAGATTTTTATTGCACGAATACAGCTCGGAAAACGCGTTTGACATTTCCTTTTCCGTTTGCAGCCAATTCCTTTTTACCCAATAACTCAATTGCAACTCTAAGCCCGGCTATGCACATAGCCAAAGAATAAGTATGATACCTTTTCTGTGCGGGAAAGATACATCTTTCCTCCCACAAATCAAAGTGAGGGAGAACAAATTTGCCATTTTTCCATGTATTGCAGATGCCAGAAGCAGTTTTTTGTATCAGCTTTTCAAATTTCAACAGATTATGAATCATGAAATGTTTTACATGGTGACCTATTGCGATTAACAAAGAGCCGTTCTGGTCCGGCTGAAATTGCGTTCCATGATGTATTACATATATGTATCTGCCTCTTACCTTTCGAGGTACTTTCACAGCGGCAGGAGGTATTAACGTGCCAGCGAGAGTTCCATTTACATTGTATGCATTATGAAAATAACCTGTGTCATTTAAACCTTCAGCTCTGTTAAAACACCACTCGAAAAATCTTTCCGGAATGTCCTTTAAGCTAAGCAAATCCGCTGATATACATATATATGACGCATCCCGGACCCACACATATTTGTAATCCTGGGTATTGGTCGGGTAGATTGATTTGTCGGAATTGGCGGCAACAATCGCACCATTTTCCAATGAGCTTTCTTCAATCACATTTTTACTTATTCGAATAAACTCTTTAATGTTCGGCTTCTTCATCCCACTCGAACAGGCCTTATTAAAGTGACATCTATGGTGTAACCTGTGTTTATTTTATTAAATCATACATAATGTTATACACCTCTCCGTCGAATTCGGTATTTACTTTGTAGCCGGAGTTGTGAAATATGACCAGCATGGGTTTAT
>CAZVUF010000083.1:0-10781 GCA_964629355.1 uncultured Pirellulales bacterium
CGAGAGCTGCTCCAATTGATTCTGCAGATTTTTCATCGAGTCGGTGTCAATCATTCTTTCATCGAGGATGTTAAACGCAGCACTTATAGCAAAGCTCTTTACACCAATCCCTACCAGTTTTTCTACGAGGAGTTTCGGCCCTGCTGCAATATGTGCTCCAGATCTATACAGGGTCACTATATCGTCGACAGCACCGCTGACTCCGCCGTCTTCAGCCTGAAGCATTGCCCGAGCCTGTAGTGCCATTGCTAATTCTCTTATTGGTGTTAAGCGAGGCATTTCAGTCTGCGGTTTCTGGTCGGTTTGCGTGAACCAGCAATATGATTTCTGACTGCCAAGCTGCAGTTGCTCAAGTGCGCTGCTGTTATCCTGCACCCATTTTCTTAACAAGGCCTGTTGTTGCGTGGGCTGTTCTTTTGGCCAGGTTCTTGTTGATATTGTTAGGTCCGTAGGCTTTTTTATCAAAAGTTCTATTGCCCTTTGGTAGTAAGGCGCTGCGTTATCGCTTTCGGGACGTCCTGCTATCCCAAGTTTGTTAAGCTCAACTACATAATCGGTTGTATCTGCCTGGCTCTGCGCCGCGCACAGACCGGCACTAAACAATATCGTTGTCACCGCGATGAGGGACACTATCCAGTGAGGTTTCTTTACGCACAACATATTATTCACCTTTCTATAAGACTTTTTCGATGTTTTAGGTCTTGGTGGCTGTTTTAGCTTGCCCCCGTTTGTAAGTTCTTATTGCCCTTCCACCAAGCGTTTGTCCGATAAGCATATAACTATTTTATCGTTTTTAGTGAAATTAGGCAAATTTGATTTTTGTCATCCAGCTTAGACTTGCTCTAAGGATGCCAAGCCGAGCCTTTCTGTTATGCTGTCAAACTCATCCAGAGAATAAAATTCGATGATAATCCTGCCCCTTTGGCCGTTTTTACGGGTTTCGATGCTGACCTTTGTGCCGAGCTGTCGGCTGAGATTGTTTTCGAGGTCAAGAATATGAGCCGGTTTTGAACGAATGGTAGTAGTAACCTGGTTGGTACTTATAAGGTACTTTCGGACTAATCTTTCGACCTCGCGTACGCTCAATCGGCCTGCCAGCGCGCGGTTGGCTAATTTCCGCCGAAGCTCATCAGTTGGCAGGGCAAGTATCGCCCTTGCGTGGCCCATAGTCAGCCGGCCGTCGCTGAGCATTTGTTTTATTTCATCTGGTAAGTCCAGTAATCGCAGATAGTTAGCGATGACAGAGCGGTCTTCGCCGAGCCTTTCAGCAGCCTCAGCTTGGGTCAGGCAGAAGGTGCTTAAATAGTTTTGGTAGGCCTTGGCGCGCTCGATAGGGTTAAGGTTGACTCGATGTATATTCTCAACCAATGCCAGCTCCAGCATTTGTTCATCGGTTGCCTGTCGGACGAGAGCCGGTATAGTTGTCAGCGAAGCCAATTGCGCAGCCCGGTATCGGCGTTCACCGGCTATTAGCTCGTATCCAGGTCCGGCAGGGCGGACAATAATAGGCTGAATGATGCCGTTTGCCTTGATCGACTCAGCCAAATCCTCTAATTCCTTTTCATTCCATACCGTCCGGGCCTGGTAGGGATTTGACGATATTGAACTTAGACTGATTTCTTTTAGAGATTCCCTTAACTCCTTATCAGGTGGAAAGTTAGGAGCCGATTCCTGCTCAGGCGTCGGCTGTTTTACTGCTGTTACATTGTATTTTATAGGACCTATTAATGACTCCAGCCCCCTGCCAAGATGTCTTGGCTTCTCTCGCTTCTTAGCTTCCATAATAACACTCCTTAAGAACTACCTGTTAATGTTACCAAAGTTTGCCATTTTATCGATTTTGTGCATATTATCAATGTGGTTTCAACCCAATTTATATCGACCGACAGCTCAGGCGGTAAATCGTAAAGATGACTCGAAAATTTATCTGTATGATATTTCGGAATATTAAGTGAAATTTCTGCAGCTTTATTGGGTTTAAAAAAAGTGTTTTTGAAGAAAATGTTTCACGTGAAACAATTACAATGAAAAAGATCAGCCGCCAAATCAAGCTGCATGGAACAGCCCACATGGTCTTTACCGGCGACAGAACACCCAGCAATTTAGCAGCTTTCCGCCTTTGGCGTACCTTCGGGAAATAGAGATTGCTTTGTCCCTCCTACGGGCAGAACGTATAGTTTTGAAAATAACGGGAGGCAATTAGGCCAAGACTGCGGGGCCTCTGCGAACTTAAACTATGATAGTTTCTGCTATATGCGCATATCTACAATATCCATAAGAACCGCCCTGCCGGTGGATTTTAAAATTTCCGGAGGCCGATTAAGAATGTGTTTTAGCGCAACAAGTTCATAGATCAGAGTGGAAACAAATCCAACTACACGCATCGGGTGGATGATGAAACAGAGAACAAAGCACAGCCAGTATGGAATAGAATGCAATGTAGAAACTATGATGAAACTAAAATCCATTACACATGAAATTCTGTCAAACAAGAGGAATAGAATCGTACCTTTCATATTTCTCAAATGTAAGTATCGGCAGGGGGGCTGAACTATTTCTTTGCAGAATGTTTCACGTGAAACATTTACAAGGCAAAGATAATCACAAAATGTGCACAAAATAAAGCAGGGGGGGTAATATTTAGAAAATATGTTAGTTAGATATTTACCAATTTATTCTCGGCTGGGCTAACATTCACGGAAATTCAGTCGCTTAGTTGAATAAGAGCTTAAGGGCACAAGAGCATAAGGGTAAAAGGTATAAGAAAAAACGAATCGAACAGTAAATTATAAAAGCATAGTGTTCAGATACAGGCTTGTACATAAATTGGATTAATAGGATATATTAATACTATAATGTTTTGGCCATAGCAGGGTACTGATGACGGAAGGCAGGAAACAGAGGACGGAAAAACAGAAGTTTACCCGCTTCTGGCGGAACAGAAAACAGATTACAGAGGGCGGAGGAGTGGGTTGAGGAACGCCCACTTTAGCGAGCATAAGCTTTCAGTTTTTCTGTGTCAGATTTAATATGAGAGTGAGCGACATTCACAACCAGATAAGCAGAGCTTTTTTATATTGTTCAGAATTCTATTTTAATATTGAGAAATAAGAGCTAAGCTACTCAAAAGGAAAAGTTCGCTGTCCGTTGGGTTTTTTCCTTGCTATCCCGCGCCACAGTTTGGCCGCAAGTGAATGACGCGAACAGAAGATTAAGATGTATAATGGATGGTCCTTCGCTTTTATACGCTCATATTCAAATTCGGTGTAGCCAAGTGATCTAATCTGGCCAATATACAATTTTCGCAGGACTTCAGCTAAGTTGTTGCGAGCAGTATTATCTAATATAGAACGCCAATCTGCACCTGAGCCAAGACAGTGATCAATGTTTGAGCTTGGATTATCCAAATAATTATATTCCCAATTCCTTAGGGCATCGAGATAGTCGGGAAAGAAAATAATCAGATCCGCTCTTACATCTGACAATACTTTTAGAGTTTCAAATTCAAGATGCAGACCATACGGGTCAAGGAAGGCGAGTGACAGTGCTCCTTGAGGTATCTCTTTTACAATATCATGAATCCTTTTATTTGCATCTCCATGAAGGACTTGTGAGTCCGGTCTTATTTTATCGATTCGAGACTTGAGAACATTGTATTTCCGTTTAACCTTTTCACACAGATGTAGCCTATCGAACGGATGAGGGGCTTTTGCGGCGATCATAGGTGAGCCCCAATCAAGCTTTAGAGAGTTCTCTAATTTCTCTACTCCTGCGCCTGCAAAAAGATCAATGTAGTGTAATCCCTGCCATTTTTTACCCTTCATAGATGTTGTGAAAGCATCAATATATCGCATAAGGAAATAGTGCTTGTCGCGGGACCATTCTCCCACAGTTGGGATATACAGGCCATCATCCTTGGCTGATGGCAGCTTATACATAACTTAGCTCCGGCAAATTCGAAGGCATCGGTAAATCATTCCACGTACGGCCATCAAGTATTCGGCCGTTTCTTTTCTTATTTATGCCTCCCCATTGTTTAAAGAAAAACTGAACTCCCGCTTTGAGACACTGGTCACGAATGTCTTTAGCCCATTCCGGTTTCATTGGCCTTGCGCCCGGGCCGGATTCACCTCCAACAATGACCCAATCGATACCTGTCAGATCGAGATTAGGAATAGGACCAAGAAGAGGTTCAAAAGATATAAATTTTATTGCTGCTGGAGTTTGACGTAAGTGATCTATACGATAAAGATAATCCGTTGTTTCGACGGTTACTCCCATCCAAACGTTCTGTGGCCAAGGCAGCTTCGAGCTCAATTCCAGTAAATGCTGACTCCGTTTTGTTAGTACTTGAAATCTATGATGAGATGCTTGATACATGACTTCAAAGATTTTCGCTACAAAATCAAAGGGAATGTCTCTATGAAACAAATCGCTCATAGAATTAACAAATATCATGCGAGGCTGCTTCCAGCGAAGTGGTATTTTAAGAGCATGTGGGTGTACTGTAACACGAAAACCCTTCGCATAATTGGGACTACCAGCTGCCTTCAGTCTTAAAGCCATGCGTTCGGCATAGCAATTCTGGCAACCTATGCTGATTTTGGTACAGCCGGTAACCGGGTTCCAGGTAGATTCAGTCCATTCAATTTTAGAGTTCTGTGCCATATGGTCTCCAAAATCATTATTTTACAAATTGGAAACAATTTTTGAAGGCGAAAAATCAAATATATTATAAAGCTCACAACCGCAAAGCAAGTCTCAATGTGTTTTGATAACAGAGAACGAATGGCAGAGAACAGAGGACTGAAGACATATAACAGAAGACAGAAGGCGGAGGACAGAGAGCTGAAGACGGATGGCAGATGACAGAAGATTATTAGGCTATCAGGTCATCAGACAATCAGGTTGAAGTACACCAGGATATCAAGTGTATGAGTAATTAGAATTTTACTTCCGGCACTTCCGTTTTAGCTCGTTCGGTAGCCTCGAAATATTCCACCGGCTTGACGCCAACTCGCCGACAGAAAAACGACCCGAAGAACTGTTTTGCGTAGGCGTTCAATGCCTCAGCCGCCTGGTTATATCTTGTACGCGCAACGTTTATACGGTTCTCCGTACCTTCGAGAGCAACCTGCAGGTCTCGAAAGTTCTGGCTGGCTTTGAGCTCCGGATAATTCTCCTGCAGCATTAAAAGCCGAGACAGAAAACCACTAAGCTCGTTTGATGCCTCGATTTGGCCTGCTCTATTGTCGGCTTGAAAGTATTTCTCTCTGGATTTGGCAATGCTCTCGAATAGTTCTTTTTCGTGTGTGGCGTATCCCTTGACAGTACTAACAAGATTCGGCACTAAATCAAGCCTGCGCTGCAATGTGGCATCAATATCCGCCCAGGCCCTCTCTGTAGCCTTTTCAAGGTTGACTGCTCTGTTATAGCCACTGATATACCAGCTAAAAACGCCAAGCCCGACCAGCAGCAGGGCAACCAGAATTATGACCACAACAACCCAAGCTTTACCGAAGTGTCTCATTTTTTAGCCTCTCTAATTGTTCATAGCTCCTTTTTTATGGTTCTTAATTCATTGTTCGTTGTTCGTCGATGAACTGTAAACACATAACAATGAACACATATCTTACCAGCCACCGCTGGCGCCGCCTCCACCGAATCCGCCGCCCATACCACCGCCGAATCCACCGAACCCGCCGCCAAAGCTGCCACCTCCGAACGAGCCGGACCTTCCATAGCCGCCGTGTCCGCCAAATCCACCCAACATAAACGGCAGGATAAACCACCAGCCCATGCCTCTGCCGAGACCACCAAAAATAATTAGAAAAAAGAATAAAAGAGGTAAAAGACTACAGCAGGGCAGGGCTCCTATCCCTCGCCTTTGCTGAACCGGCATGGGCTTTATTTTCGGCATACCTGTTAAAGTTACGCCGGCCTGTTCAGCAATCCTCTGGACAATCTGTAAATTAGCCTGGTAAATCCCCCGGCTGAAGTCACCCTGTTTCAGAAATGGGACAAGAACATCTCTGCCGACTCTGCCGCAATACTGGTCTGTTATAAAACCCTCTAATCCGTAGCCGACCTCGAAACGATACCTCCTATCGTTTTTCGCCAGGACAAAAAGCATGCCGTTGTCTTTTCCTTTTTGGCCGAGCTTCCATTTCTCAGCTAATTCGATTGCAAACTGCTCAACCGGCATCCCGCCTGTGGTTTCCACCGTCAGGACTATATATTGTGCGCCGGTCTTTTGCTCCAATTCCTGCAGGACACCGTTCAGAGATTGCTCATCTGAGCTGTTTATCACATTAGCATAATCCTCGACATAGTGGCGAGGCATTAGCAGATCTGCCTGGCCTGATGCTACTTCGCCAACAAAACACAGAAATAACAATGCTGCTGTAAAGATAAAAGGGATTCGTCGCATGTTAAACCTCAAGTGCATCCACAATGATTGCCAATTTCTCGACGATGGAATAGACAGCCTCAAAAGCGTTTTTAACTATGGCTTTGTCCAACCGTACCTTTTCATATTGCCATTTTGCAATATCTATCAAAGATTCTACGTTGGTTGAAAACTCGGTGCCAGCTTTCTTAAAAGTCTGTTCCGTTTCAGCAGGTCGGTCAATATCTGCCAACCACAACATCGCACGCAAAAGCGGCGCCAGCCCTTTTGCCGTTGATATAAGAATATCTCGGACGAGTTTCCTATTGGCTGCTGCAGCAATATAGCCCTGCCTTAACCGGATGAGCACAGCTTTAAGCTCTCGCTCACACTGAAGCCGGACGTCTTTTTTGGCCGGACGAAGTGATGCGAAGGGATCGCTGCCTAAAATTGTCTGATTAGTCAACTGAAAGTCCAGAAACTCCACACCGAAAACATCAAGTGAGCGCTCGATATAAGACGGCGTCATTAAAAGCGGCGCAGAGATTTTTTTCCTGCTCATAGGTTTTGCCAGCTCTGCAATTGAATCAAGTGCGCCGGCGGTTAGCTTGCCGAGGACGAGAACAGTATTGATGTCACTTTGGCCGGGCCTATAGTCCTGTGTTAAACTGCTGCCGACCACCGTTACGCTCTGCAGATTGTCGCCCAGAGCTGCATTGAGTTTCTCAGTAAACAGCGCCAGAGCTTCCCTAATCTGTTCAGAGACAACATCTAATTTAAGGCTATTTTCGTTTTCAGCCATTTATCGAACCCCTCAATTTTTGACCAGATTGAAATCCGTATTACTTTACTCTATTTAAAAGACCACCGCAACCCGTAATTAAATCATAAGAAAATGTGGACTTTTTTAAAATTGTAATGCTGCCAAATTGACAGCCCTTTCCACAAAAATGCACGACTGCAAGGCGATTAAGCAGTGATTTCAGCAAGTTATGACCATCCCGGCGTCTGGCACGAGTTTTGCCTATATTCTTAATGGAGATTAAAAATTTTGTGATGAACAGAAAAAAGCAGTTAAAAGACGATGAAAGGAGGTGTTACTATGGCACTGGTACCTTTTCACAAAAGACCAAGAAACGAATTAGCAAGGCTTCACGATGAGATGGACGATTTGTTTGACAGCTTCTTCAGAGGACTCGGCAAACCGTGGACCGGATATAAAGCCTGGCCGACGATTGACGTCGCCGACAAGGATGACGCCGTCGTAGTGAGGGCAGAAGTACCTGGCTGCAAGGCTGAAGACATCGACATCTCCGTATATGGCAACATACTGACAATCAGCGGTGAAAAGAAAGAGTCCAAAGAGGAAAAGGAGAAAGGCTACTACCACATGGAAAGCAGCTATGGAAGCTTCAGACGTGAAATATCTCTGCCAACAGATGTAGATGAAGACAAAATTGACGCCGTCTGCAAGGAAGGCGTGCTGTCCATAACGCTGCCCAAAGCCGAGAAGACCAAGGCTGTCAAGGTCAAAGTTAAAGGATAAAAGCCGAGCACCTTACCGAAATATACATAATAAAAATCAATCAGCCTTGGCTGGTTGCTAAACGACCGAAAAGGTTCCCGCATTTTTATGAATTTTTAGCGGGAACCTTTTTTTATAGTTGAAATTAAACGAACTCAGTAATAAATTGCCTTATGTATTTACCCCGTTAGAGAAAGAACTAAGTTCTCTAATAGGGTTTACCTGGGGTTGGGTGTAAGTCATATTTTCAGGATTGATATTACGTGTGCATAATAATGACGTCAATGCTCCATATGCTTTCCTGGGACATTCTTGAAAAAGGGTATTTATATTACTATCTGGGTTTTTTATCGGCCCGTCCCATAAAAATATAAAGTTTTTCCGATTTCTTTGCCGAATACTAATAGTGAGCATTTATGCAGTTGCGTCGAATAAAGAAAATTCCACCGAAAAAATTGTTTTTTTAGGACTGTCATTTTAGATTAATCTAACTTTCCAACAGCTTGTAAACTGAGAATTCAGAACGTGGAGAAGAGCTATGAGGACGATAGCGGTCGTAAATCAAAAGGGAGGTTGTGGAAAGACAACGGTATCAATAAACCTGGCAAGTGCTTTGGCTGAAATCGGCAAGAGAGTACTGCTGGTGGATATGGACCCACAGTCGCACTGTGCGGTAGGTCTTGCCGTGCCCGAGGAGCAGATCGAGCAGAGCATATACGATGTTCTGATAAGCAAAAGCAGAAACGAGCCATTAAGGCTGACGGAAGTACTCTGGCAAATCAGCGATAGATTGGAGCTGGCACCGGCCAGTATAGATTTGTCTGCGTTTGAGCAGCAAATGGCCAACATTCCCGACCGCGAAAGTAGTCTGAAAACCGTTCTGGACGATATAAGGAACGAATATGATTATACGATTGTCGATTGCCCGCCCGCCGTTGGCTTATTGACCTTCAACGCTCTAAGGGCGGCAACCAACATTATTGTTCCCGTTGAAACCGGCTATTTCGCGCTGCATGGGCTCAGCAAACAGCTCGAAACCCTGAGCATTCTCTGTAAACGATGCAGCCAGAATATACAAGTCAGCATTCTGGCCAGTATGTATGATATAAGGACAAAAGTGGCCAGAGAAATTTTGTCAGAATTGCGGGCCCATTTCGGAGAGAGGATGTTCAGAACAGTCGTTAATTTCAATACCAAAATCAAGGAGGCCTCGAGTTTCGGCCAGCCCATCAACGAATATGACCCCTCCAGCAAGGGGCAGAGAGATTTCCGCTCGCTGGCCGAGGAAATGATCGGCTCCGGCGTAAGGCAGCAGCACCGGCAGATTGTCAACACTTTAGCCGACCGGCTCGAATCTATCAGCGCGGAGGCTACGGAACTGCTAAAGGAAACCAAGCCCGAACCAAAACTCAGGCAAGCCCCTCAGGTGCAACCTCCAAAGGCTGAGCAGGTAGCGCAAGCCGAGGAGGAGCCTCAACAGGCAGAGATAATGCCCCCCCAACAACCAACGTTGGCAGAGACCAACGCCAAGCTCTCCGATTACTATGGCGTCAATCAGATAGACGACGCCCTCGTATTTGTCAGTCTGTATCCGCGTGCAAGTATCGTGCAGATTGCGGGCGACTTCAATAACTGGCAACCGACCAAGACTCCTATGAAAAAAGTAGGCGACAGCGGCATCTGGCAAACCAAATTAAAGCTGCCCCAGGGCAAATATCGCTACCGCCTCGTTGTCGACGGCCAGTGGCAGCAGGACCCGTATAACGAGCGAACCGAAGTAAATCCCTTCGGTGAATACAACTCGGTTCTTGAAGTAAAATAGATAGAGACGATACCATTATTCAAAAGATAAACTCGCTGGGCACTTTTACGAGCTGATTAAAAGGAGATAGCAAAGCAGCATTATACAATTTTAAAAAGCGGTGGGATGAGTAATACCAACATAGTACAAAAAATAATCGCAATCTTTGTCCTCTTGGGGGGATGTTGTGTTCCTGCCTTTGCAGGCCTGGTATATTCCTATAGCGGCGAGTTTGACCTGCGTATCCCCGCCGATCCGAACAACAGCAGGGGACCAATGTACGATGCAGTTATTGAAATCCCCGATCATCTAACAATTTATGACCTCGACATCGGCATCAATCTGACCCACAGTAATGTGTTTGACCTGCAGATATTTTTAGAGAGCCCCTCCGGGACAAGAGTATGCCTGAATATGTATGACTTTGAACAGTACTTCGAGGGCGAAGAATACATCGATACCGTATTCGATGATGAAGCTAATGTACCCATTGATGAGGCCGAATCAGACTTTTCGGGCCGGTTTAGGCCAAAAGACCCGCTGGCAGCTTTTGACGGTGAAGATGCCTACGGCCTCTGGCGACTGCAAATATACGATACGTATTACGCAGACACCGGCAGTTTGGAAAATTTCAGCATTATTATTACCGTTATCGAACCCGCCACGGCGATACTCTTGATATTTGGCGTAGGATTAGCAATGATTTTACGACCTCGCCAAACATAGTGGTCTGTCCTCTGTCTTCTGCCATCTGTTTTCCGATGCGAAATTGGCTTTGATTGGGTTTGTTTTCACCAAGTGTCCTGTGCGATATATTTCTCATAATCCCTTGGTATATTTAACTTTATATCCATTTGACTTTTTCGAAAATTGGCTTTGTTTTGCATAAAAAGGTTAATTTGTCGAATGTTCTCGACAATTGTAGAACAAGTTGGGATTGCGTAAAACTTGTGCCATAGGCATTGACAACATAGGCAAACAAATCCTTTGGGGGAAAGTTGCCCATCCCACCGGCTGATTTTTGCGTTGTGGTTTTACATTATGCATTTTGATTTACCCCGTGAGAT